>NZ_JBFRCU010000110.1:0-22095 GCF_052113205.1 Inquilinus sp. YAF38
GCCCCCCAAACTCGCCAAATCTGTCACCCATCCATCCGGTCTAAAATGTCACCCCTCCATCCGCTGGACAATCCGAAGGATGTCCGGGTGAGGGGATAGCGGCCTCGCCGAAAGCACCGCTCTGCCAGGAGCGAGCGCGTGATCCGCCCCATCCTGAAACGCCGATCCTGGTGTCGCGGCCGAGCCGCCCTCACCCGGTCTCGCTGCGCGAGCCCGACCTCTCCCGCAAGCGGGAGAGGCACAACTGGGCCGATGCGTGTGCGAACGAGATGTGTAGATCCAGTAGCTCAGGGAGAGGGAGGGGCCCGGCGCGCAGCGACGGGAGGGTGAGGGGGCGAGCCGGCCTTCAATCCGTGGGCATCTTGTCGATGCCGCCATGCGCGGCGGACCAGGAGACCGGGTCGTGCAGGAAGCTCTCGACCTCGGCCAGCGTCTTCGGGTCGAAATGATTGCCGGCCTTGCAGACCTCCAGCACGTCCCACCAGGTCGCCAGCCCGTGCAGCTCGACCCCGATCGATTCGAAGAACTTCGGCGTGTCCTTGAAGATGCCGTAGTTGAAGACGACGAAGACATGCTCCACCACCGCGCCGGCATCGCGCAGCGCCTGGCAGAATTTGGCCTTGCTGCGGCCGTCGGTGTTCAGGTCCTCGACCAGCAGCACCCGCTGGCCCTCGGTCAGCACGCCCTCGATCTGGGCGTTGCGGCCGAAGCCCTTCGGCTTCTTGCGCACATACTGCATCGGCAGGGCCAGGCGGTCGGCGATCCAGGCGGCGTAGGAGATGCCGGCGGTCTCGCCGCCCGCCACCGCGTCGATCTTCTCGAAGCCGATCTCGCTCAGGATCACCGAGGTGGCGAAGTCCATCAGCACGCCGCGGATGCGGGGGAAGGAGATCAGCCGCCGCGTGTCGGTGTAGACCGGGCTGGCCCAGCCCGAGGTGAACTTGTAGGGCGTCTCGGCGTTGAAGCTGACCGCGCCGGCCTCGAGATAGGCCTGGGCGGTCAGACGGGCGATGGTCTTGCGGTCGGGGAAGCTGGTCGAGAGGATCATGGCGGGCTCCGGCGGATTTGGGGTGTCTTAGGACCGGGGCCGTCATCCGGCAAGCGCGCTTGCGGTATTTCTACCGCATGGCCATGATCCGGCCGCCGCTGCAGGACACCCGCCATGACCGACCGCCTCACGATCCGCCGCCCCGACGACTGGCACCTGCATCTGCGCGACGGCGCCATGCTGCGCGCGGTGCTGCCGCACAGCACGGCGCATTTCGCCCGCGCCATCATCATGCCGAACCTGACGCCGCCGGTGGTGACGACCGCCGACGCCCGGGCCTATCGCGACCGCATCCTGGCGGCGCTGCCCGACGGCGCGCGCTTCACCCCGCTGATGACCGCCTACCTGACCGAGGGCACCGACCCGGACGACCTCGCCCGCGGCCAGGAAGAGGGCATCCTCACCGCGGTGAAGCTGTACCCGGCCGGGGCCACCACCAACTCGCATGGCGGCGTGCGCGACCTGGCCAAGGTCCGCCCGGTGCTGGAGCGGATGCAGGCGATCGGCCTGCCGCTCCTGGTGCATGGCGAGGTGGTGGATCCGGACATCGACATCTTCGACCGCGAGGCGGTGTTCATCGAGCGCCACCTGCAGCCGATCCGGGCCGATTTCCCGGAGCTGCGGATCGTGTGCGAGCACGTCACCACCCAGGACGGGGTCGATTTCGTGCTCGACCAGGGTGACGGCCTGGTCGGCGCCACGATCACGCCGCAGCATCTGGTGCTGAACCGCAACGACCTGCTGGTCGGCGGGGTGCGGCCACACTATTACTGCCTGCCGGTGGTGAAGCGTGAGCGCCACCGCCTGGCGCTGCGGGCGGCCGCGACCTCGGGCGACCCGCGCTTCTTCCTCGGCACCGATTCCGCGCCGCATCCGGTGCATGCGAAGGAGACGGCCTGCGGTTGTGCCGGTGTGTTCAACGCCCGGGTCGCGGTCGCCTGCTACGCCCAGGTGTTCGAGGAGGAGGGGGCGCTGGACCGGTTCGAGGCCTTCGCCGCACTGAACGGCCCGGCCTTCTACGGCCTGCCGGTGAACGAGGAGACCTTCACCCTGGTCCGCGGCGCCGAGGATCTGCCGGAGCGGCTGCCGGTGCCGGGCGGAGACGACGTCCATGTCTTCCGCGGCAAGACCGTGCCGGGCTGGCGGGTGGAGGGCTGAGGCCGAGGCGTCACCTCGGCCAGACCTCCAGCCCGACATCGTCCCTGAGGTTGTCGGGAAGCCTTTCGAGACGGTGCGGCTTCCGGGTCGGCGTGCTGCGCCGGCCCGATCGCCACGTCAGGAGGACGCGCAGCCAGGACAGGCTGGTCGTGCGCGCGGCAGCTAGAATGAACATATCGTCACCTGTGAAGGGGCCGGGCCGTGAGATGCGGCCCGGCCGTGACGCTCGCGGTGTTCGTCCCGTTCGTCAGAGGTGGAAATACGGATCGAGCACGCGGACCTCGGTGATGCGCTCCACCGGCAGCCCGTTGCGGTTCGCCGCCTGGCGGATCGCCTCCGGCGAGGGCGCATCGTAGATGCAATAGGTCCGCTTCTTGTCCGGGGTGACATAGGACTGCACCCAGGTGACTCCGTCCCGGGCATTGTTGGCGATGACGGCGGCTGCCGTCTGCCGGCCCTGCTGGTCCGGGACGAGGCCGAGCCCGTCGGGGAACTGGCGTTCGATAAGATAGCGTGGCATGGCGTTGTCTCTCTCCCTTGTGCGGTCCGGGACCGCTTCACCTCGCCACGCTATGGCCGGCGCGAATCCCGCGCATCGGGAGGGCCTCCCTATTTTGCGGCCGCCCCCTCCCCATTTTGCGGCAGCAGCCGCTGCTCCAAGGCAATGCGGGCGGCCTCGCCGCGCGTGCAGGCGCCGAGCTTGGCCAGCACCGACGAGACATGGTGGTCGACGGTCTTCGGCGAGACATGGAGCCGGGTGCCGATCTGGCCGTTGCTGAGCCCCTGGGTCAGGCAATCCAGGATCTGCATCTCGCGGGGGGTCAGGCCCAGCGGGTTGTGGCGCGTCGCCGCCCTGGGGCCGCGCGGCACCCGGCGCACCCCTTCGACGCGCATCCGCTGGCGCAGCGCCGCGGCCGCGGGGGCGGCACCGAGCCGGTCGAAGATCTCGAGCGCCGTCAGCCTGGCCGGCATGTCGCCATCGGCCAGGGCGCGCGCCTGCTCGTAAGGGCAGCCAAGCCGATCCCAGGCAGCGGCCGCGCCCTGCCAGTCGCCCTTGACCTGCAGCAGGAAGGGCGGAGCGGCCCAGCGCGGCGGGTCGTTCCGGTCGCCGGCCCGCCAGCGCCAGAAGGAGAACTCGCCCGCATGCCAGCGATGGCCGTGCCGGACCGCGAGCTCATAGGCCGCGGCGGCTTCCGCCATGGTGCGCTCGGGCTGATCCGACAACCAGGCAGCCTCGGCCCGTGCGGTCCGCACCGGCGCCAGGCGCTGCAGCGTGTCGGTCTGCAGTGCCAGGTCCAGCGCTTCGTCCAGCACCGCGGCAACCCCCGGATCGCCGCGCCGCGCCCGCACCCGGCCGAGCGCGACGAGGGCCATGATGCGGCTGACCATGGCGACATGCGGGCCTTCGATCAGCGCCGTCGCGATCTCGGCGGCCTCGTCCCACCGGCCCTGATAAAGCCGAGTCAGGGCAAGCCAAGACCGCATGTAGTGGTTTGCGTGGTCCAGGTCGCGCTCGGCGGTGTAGGTGATGCCGGAGGCGAGATGGCCTTCGGCCTCGGTGAAGCTGTACTGCTCGCCGTAGCAGGAGCCGAGATCGGAATAGGACTGGCCGACCAGCGCATCCAGCCCGGCCTTCCGCGCCAGAGCGAGGCCGCGCTCCAGATGCGGCCGGCCCCGCTCATTGCCGAAGACCAGCATGGCCGAGCCGACGACGTTCTCGGCCGCGGCGACGATGGCGTCGTCGTCCAGCCGCGTGGCCAGCGCGATCGCCTTGCGGCCCCAGCGCACCGCCGGCCGGCGGTCGCGATGCAGCATCCGCAGATGCGCCTGGATCCGATAGGCATCGGCCAGCTGGCGGGTCGGCGGCATCGCCTCCAGCGTCTCGATGGCGCGCCGGCTGGCCTCCTCCGCGGCGGCGTTCCGGCCGCTCCGGACCAGGGGCCAGGCCAGGGCGGCCAGGTTCTCGCCCTCCCTCAGCCGGTCCCCGGCCCGGCGCCACAGTTGGATGGCTTCGTCGCGCGCCCGGGCGGCCTCGGCGAGGTCGTCGACGATGGCGCATTCCTGGGCATAGGCTTCGAGCAGCCGCGCCCGCTCGGTCGGCGCCCGGTTCGCGGCGAAGGCCAGGACGCGCCGATACTGGTTGGCCGCCGCGCAATGGGCGCCGGCGGCGGCCGCGGCGCGCGCCGCGGCCGGCCCGAATTCGAGAACCGCCGCACCGTCGCCTGCGCCTTCGGCGAAATGTGCCAGCTGGGCGTCGTCGCCGCGCCCGCCGGACCTCAGGGCATCGAGCACCGCCCGGCAGATCTCCCGCCGCCGGCCGGGATCGAGGCCGGCCAGCACGGCGTCCCGCACCAGTTCGTGCCGGAAAGCGACGCCGGTCTCGGCCGGCGCCAGCAGCCCCGCGGCGAGGCAGTCGGAAAGGCCGTCGACGGCCCCGCGCTGCACCCGTTCCAGCAGCGCGTGCTCGACCCGGCTGCCGATCACGGCCGCCGCCTCCAACATGGCCCGTGCCGCCGGCCGCAGCTTCGCCGCGCGCGCCAGCACCGCATCATAGACCGTCTGCGGAACGCCGCGTCCGGCATGCTCCAGGACCTCGGCCAGGAAGAACGGGTTGCCGCCGGTCTGCCGGTGCAGCGCAAGGGCATCGAAAGGCAGCTCCGCGACCAGCCGGCGCACGGCATCGACCGTCAGGCTCCGCAGCTCGATGCGGCGGACGATCCGCGACATCGCCAGATCGCCCAGGAGCAGGCGCAGCGGGTGCTGGGCGCCCACCTCGTCGTCGCGATAGGTCAGCACGATCAGGACGGGACTCTCGGCAATGCGGCGGCCGAGATACTTGATCAGGTCCAGCGTCGCCTCGTCCGCCCAATGGACGTCCTCGACCAGCAGGATGACCGGCTGCGGCTGGCCGCGCAGCAGGTCGAGCATGGTGGAGAACAAAGCGGCGCGCGGCGCCTCGGCCTCGAGCTGGGCCGACAGCCGTCCGCCGGTCTGGCGGGCGACGTCGTAGAGCGGGCCCAGCGGCGACGGCGTGGACAGTGAATCGCATTGGCCCTTGAGCAGCCTGGCCGGCCGCCCGGCCGTGGCGATGAAGCGATCGACGAAGCTGGTCTTGCCGATGCCGGCCTCGCCGCTGACCAGCGCGATGCGGCCCTCGCCGGCCACGGCCTCCCCGAGGGCGACCGCCAGCGTCTGCAACTCGTGGTCGCGTTCGAGCAGTTCCATGGGCACGGCCCCGGCGTGGAAGCGGCCACCGTGCCTGAACTTCTGGGCGGGATCATGTCGAAGCCATGGGCGCTGCTACCCTGATCAGGTCCTCCCGCCAGGGACCAGATCCGGCCGTCAGAGCCGCCGGAACACGACGCTCAGATTGTTGGCCGGCATCTCGGTGACGGCGGGACCCGAAAAGCCCGCCGCATCGGCCAGGGCGGCGACGGCCTCCATGTCCCGCAATCCCCAGGCCGGGTCGCGCCGCCGCAGGTCGCGGTCGAAAGCCTCGTTGCTCGGCGCGGTCGCCACGCCGGCACGGCGATAGGGGCCGTAGAGATACAGCGGGCCGCCCGGCGGCAGAATGGAAGCGGCGCCGCGCATCAGCCCTTCGGTCGTGGCCCAGGGCGAGATGTGGATCATGTTGATGCACAGCACCGCGTCAGCAGCCGTGACCGGCCAGGACGGCGCCGCGGCATCCAGCGCCAGCGGCGGGCGCAGATTGGCCAGGCCGCTCTCCCCAGCCCAGGCCGCGATGCTGTTTCGCGCCTCCGGATTCGGATCGGATGGCTGGAACACCAGCCCCGGCAGCGCCCGCGCGAAGTGCAGGCTGTGCTCGCCGGTGCCGCTGGCGATCTCCAGCACCGTGCCGGTCTCGGGCAGCACGCCGCGCAGCACGGCGAGGATCGGGTCCCGGTTGCGCGCTGCCGCGGGCGCCTGCTGGCGATGGTCGGTCATCATCCTCTCCGTCGCACTTCGCCGGCATCCCCGGTCGATGCGGCATCGTCGACTTCCATAACCCATCCGGCCACACTGCGTCGCGCGGCTCCGCGCCGCGACTTGTCGACCTGCCCCAGCCAAGAGATTCGACCATGCCTTACGTCACCGTCGATGGATGCCGGCTGCACTATCGTTTCGACGGGCCCGAGGACGGGCCGCCGCTGCTGCTGTCCCATGCGCTCGGCGTCGATCTCGAGATGTGGCAGCCGCAGGTGCCGCAGCTCGCCCGGCGCTTCCGGGTGCTGCGCCATGACCATCGCGGCCATGGCGGCAGCGACGCGCCGGCCGGGCCGTACAGCCTGGACCGGCTGGGGCAGGATGCCGTCGGGCTGCTCGATGCCCTGGGCATCGCCCGCACCGATGTCGTCGGCCTGTCGCTGGGCGGCATGCTGGCGCTGTGGCTCGGCATCCATGCGCCGGACCGGGTCGGCCGGCTGATGCCCAGCTGCACCACCGCCTATGCCGGCGGGCCCGAGCTCTGGGACCCGCGGATCGCGGCGGTGCGGCGGGACGGCATGGCGGCCATGGTCGACGGCGTGATCGGCCGCTGGTTCAGCCCGGGCTTCCGCGAGCGGGCGCCGGAGGCGGTGGACGGCATCCGCCGCAAGCTGCTGGCGACCTCGCCCGAAGGCTATGCCGCCACCTGCGCCGCGATCCGCGACATGGACCAGCGCGAGGCGATCGGCCGGATCCGGGCGTCGACGCTGGTGCTGTCGGGCGCCCAGGACCAGGGCACCCCGCCGGAGCGCGGGCAGGAGATCGCGGCCGCGGTGCCGGGCGCCCGCTTCCAGGTCCTCGATGCCGCCCACATCGCCAATATCGAGCAGACGGAGGCCTTCACCGCGGCGGTCGAAGAGTTCCTCGGCTGACCGCGGCTACCCCGCCGGCTTGCGCGCCGCGGCGAGCAGCAGGCCGAAGCCGATCATCAGCCCGCCGGAGATCCGGTTGAGCCAGCGGAACGGCCGGGCGCTGCGGACGCATCGGCCGAGCCGGGCGCCGATCAGGGCGTAGATCGTGATCGCCACGACCTCCAGCGCCAGGAAGCTGGCGCCGAGCAGGGCGAAGCTGGCAGCATAGTCCTGCGGCACCACGAATTGCGGGAAGAAGGCGGTGAAGATCAGGATCGCCTTCGGATTGCCGGCCGCGACCCAGAATTCCTGCTGGATCAGCGCGCCGAGCGGCTGCGGTCCTGTGGCGGCCATCCGCTCCGGCGCCAGGACGTCGGCCCGCAGCAGCTTGATGCCGAGCCAGATCAGATAGGCGGCGCCCAGCCATTTCACCACCGTGAAGGCCAGCTCCGAGGCGGTCAGCAGCGTGCCGAGCCCGAGCCCGGCGACGGCGATCATGATGGCGAAGGCGATCAGCCGGCCGGAGGCGGCGGCGACGGCGCGCAAGGTGCCGTCGCGGGCGCCGTTCGACAGCGACAGCAGGTTGTTCGGCCCGAACGCCATGTTCAGCGCGAAGCAGGCGGGCAGGAAGAGCAGGTAATCGTCGAGCGTCATGGTCCGGTCTCCACCGGCACGGCCGGCCGGCACAGCGTGCCAGAGATCGGACGGCCGGGAAACCACCGAGCAGTGCGGAGTGCCATGGCAGGATTGCATTCCCGAATACTGCATTTTCCTAAAATTGGACTCGATAGTTTCGAGGTTCCGGACCGAATTCGTTGATCGCAAATGGAGATTGTCGCCATACTCCGATCGAACCTTAAGGATTCGATGAGAGGTTTCGTGGCGATCTCTGTCTCCGGCATGGCGATGCGGGCCTATCTCGGCGGGGTCGAGCCGGTGCTGTTCCGGCTGCGCAAGGAGCAGCGCCTGCGGATCTGGGGGCTGCGCCCCGCCGACCTGCCGGAGGCGGCGCTGCGGCTGCAGACCGAGGGTTGCTCCGGCGGGCATCTCTGCCACCGCATGGTGTCGGCGCATCGCGACTATCTGGCGAAATACACGCGGCGCGGTCCGGACGGCGTCGCCCGGCTGTGGCAGGGCACGCCCTGCCTGCTCGACCTGACTCCCTTCGCCGATGCCGAGGCCTATGAGAAGGAGATCCGCAAGCACTCCTTCGGCTACATCCTGCGCGAGACGCGCAAGGCCGCGAAGGCGGGCTATCGCTGCCGGATCTTCGACCGCTTCGCCCAGGGCGACGACATGCGCGACATCGAGGCGTCGAAGCTGTTCCGCTCCGGCGGGCCGGTGCCGCAGGCCTTCGCCCAGCGCTTCGGCCGCGGCAGCGGTGTCAAGGGCGACCCCTGGCTCGATGCGCCCTGCCCGGAGCATTGGGCGCTCGACTGGGGCGTGTTCATCGACGATGGCGGGCGCGACCGGCTGGTCGGCACCATCGTGCTGCGCCGGGTCGGCAACATCATCCGCATCGTCAGCTTCCTCGGCCATGCCGACCACCTGTCGTCCGGCGCGATGAAGCTGCTGTTCGTCGAGATCGCGCGCTGGCTGCTGCGCCGCGAGGATCCGCGGGTGCGGGGCGTGCGCTTCGTCCTCTACGGTGCGCTGGAGCAGGGCGGGCTGGGGCTGCTGCACTGGAAGCGCCGACTGCTGGTCCGGCCCTTCGTCTTCGCCGACCCGGCGCCGGCCGGCCTCAGCCTCGCCGGTGAAACACGCCGCGCATGACCGGGATGAAGCCGTCCTGCCCGGTCGGCCGGCTCTCGATCTCATGGCTGAAGCGATCCGGCCCGACGGTGAAGACCGACCGGCCGATGCCGCGCGGCGTGTGCTTCTCCAGCACCAGCCGGTCGCCCTCCCAGGCGCCGCGCGACGGGGCCAGCGGCGGCCAGCCATAGCTGTCGAACCAGAACCAGACGATCTCCTGCGCCGCCGGATCGACCGTCAGCACGCCATGCGCGTCGAAACGGTATCCGCCCGCCCGCTCCTCGCTGAAATCATGGATCAGCGCCAGGCCGGCGCGGTCGAAGCGGAAGTTCCAGCGGCCGCGCGCCGGGCCGCCCGGTCCCCACGGATTGGGGAACACCTCCTCCTCGCCCTCCCAGGCGCCTTCGAGCCGGGCGAGCGATCGGTGCAGCGGGCCGGGGGGCAGGGGTGTCATCGAAGCCTCATCCTGGAGTCGGGGGTACCCTAGCCGTCGAGCCGGCTGGCGTGCTAACCGGATCGGGCCCTTCGATTGCTCATTCTGGCCAGCCCGTGCCGATCCAGATCCGCCGCTTCCGCCATGATGGCCGTTTCGACAGCCCGATCCATGCGCATGAGCGCGGCCAGCTTTTCGCCCTCGACCGCGGGCTGGCCCTGATCCGCAGCGGCGTCGGGGACTGGATCATGCCGGCCGGCCGGCTGTGCTGGATGCCGGCCGGCGTGCCGCATGGCGTGCTGACGCTCGGGCCGGTGGCCGGCACCAGCCTCTATCTCGATGCCGCCGACCTGCCGCCGCAGCCGGCGGTGCTGCGGGCGCCGCCGCTGGCCCTGCCGCTGCTGGATCGGATCGCCGAGATCGACGATCCCGGCCGCCGGGAACGGCTGCTGGCGGTGCTGCTGGATGAGCTGCGCGCCGCGCCGGAGGAGCCGCTGCGCCTGCCGACGCCGCGCGACCCGCGGCTGCGCCGGATGGCCGCGGCCCTGGCCGCGGACCCGGCCGATCCGCGCCGGCTCGACGACTGGGCGGGCCTGTTGAATATCCCGAAGCGCACCCTGGTGCGGCGCTTCAAGGCCGAGACGGGGTTGAGCTTCGTGCAGTGGCGGCACCATGCCCGGCTGATCCGGGCGGCGGCGCTGCTCGGCGGCGGCGCCTTGGTGACCGAGGCGGCGCTGGCGGTCGGCTATGACAGCGTCAGCGCCTTCATCACCCGCTTCCGCGCCGGCTTCGGCGTCACCCCGGGCCGGTTCGGCACGGATCGGGCCGAGCCGCAAATAAGGCGGGCCGCGACCCCGGATCGGCCCGATGCCGCCATGTTTTGCCGGCTGAATCGGCCGGGACGACATTGACGGGGGAAGGCCTGATGGATCGCGACGCGTCGATTGCACCGCCGGAAGACCGGGACGACCGGGCCTCACGCGGGACCCGGCCGGAGCCGGCCAGCCGTTCGGCCGAGAACGAGGCGCGCATCACCGCCCACCTGCGGGCGGTGCTGCTGGGCTGCGGCCGCTCGCCGGTCTGGGGCTAGAGCGGGATGAGTCTGGCGGAATTCAACCTGAAGCCATCGCGCTCTGGTCCGGGTACTCCAGCGAGGGATACCAGTCGACGCCGCGCCCTTCTGGGGTCATGTCGAGCACGGTCCACAATGGGGCCAAATCGGGCGCGCCGCGCGGGTCCTGGCCAGGGTCGCTGGCGATCATCTCCTGCGACCAGAAGTGGCGGATCGTGCCGTCCCTGCGGGTGAAAACGGCGGGCCCTCCACTATCCAATCCGCCGTCCGGGCTCCCGGCATAGTCCCGCGTGAAGGCGTCGGTGAGAGCGCTCGCCAGCCTGAGGTTTTTCCAACCTCGCTCGCGCTTCACCGCCGCGAGCCGCTGCAACGGCGAGCGCGCGACGACCACAAGCGATACCCTCTGAGCGATGTCGTCGGCGTTGCCGTCCCAGGCGTCGAGCAGGTTCGTGCACATCGGGCATGGCCGCTTCCTCTCGGGCCCAAACATGTAATTGTACACCACCAGCGTCTGCTTATCGCCGAACAGGCCGGCGAGGTCACTTGGGCCGTCTTCGGTCTCGAAACGATAGTCACCGGTAACCGGACCTCCAGGCGGCAGCGCCCGGCGCATCGCCGCCACCCGCTCGATCTGGCGGCGGAGTTCGAACTCCTGGGCGAGCAGCGCTTGTCGCGCCGCCCGGTACTCGACGCTCTCGTTGAGGATGCGAATGGGACTTTCGCGGGCGAGCTGATCGGCGGGGACACACGTCTTGGCTTTGGCGTTCATGGGCTGTCTCCTGAAGTATCAATCTCCAAGACGATTCCGGCGCGTCCGAGCCGACACGGCCGACGATGTATTTTTCAGCGGACCTGCAGCGCTTGCACCTTCGGCCGCGCAGGGTGCATTTCCAGACGGTCTCTAACTTCGCCCCAGCACCCCGGCGCTCGGCCGGGCGGCGATGCGGTCCCACCAGGCGGCCAGCCGCCCGTGCCGCGCCAGCAGGTCGCGGCCCTCCGGCGCCATCCGGAAATAGTCGAGGATCGGCGCGGCGTGCAGGTCGGCCAGGCTGAGCGTGCCGCCGAGCAGCCAGGGCCCGTCGCCGAGGAAGCCCTCGAGCACGTCGAGACACAGCCCGGCCCGCGGCAGGGCCGCGGCGATCAGGGCCTCGTCGCTCGGCCGGCCCGATTTCGGCTTCGACACCCGCTCGACATAGATGTCCCAGACCAGCGGGCGGTAGGCGTAGCTGTCCAGCACGCCGATGATCTGGCTCATCCGGGCCCGGCCGCGGGCGTCGGCGGGCTGCAGCGCCGGTCCGGGGAAGGCCTCGTCGACATAACGGGTGATCGCGGCGGTCTCGTACAGCGTGAAGCCGTCATGCTCGAATGCGGGAATGCGGCCAAAGGGGTGGCGGCCGAGATAGCCCGGCGGCGGCCCCTCGGGCGCGAAGATGTCGACCTCGACCAGGTCGAATTCCACGCCCTTCTCCTGCAGCACCAGCAGCGCGGCGCGGACATAGGCGCTGTAGCGGGCGCCGTAGAGGATCGCGGTCACGGGATCTCGACCTGCCGCTCGGTGTCGACCACCAGGGCGCTGTTCCGCTCCAGCTGGTAGCGGCCGGTATAGGTGCCGGCCGTCCAGCCCTCGGGCGGGGCGCGCCGGCCGCTGAACACGGACCACAGGTTCTTCGATTCGGCCAGCACAGTCCGGTCGCGGTGCACGGGCTTGCCGTCCGGATCGGTGATGGTGACGGTCTGGGTATCGCCGGCCCGCACGCCGAAGCTTTCGGCCCACATCACCAGCGGCGCGTTCCGGCCGCCCTTCACGTCGGCATATTCGCCGCGCCGGGCGGTCTCCCAATCGGCCGGGCCGGCGGCGAAGCCGGCGATCAGCAGGGCGGTCGGGATGTAGGGAATATCCGCGGCCCACAGCGAATGGCCGGTCTTCTCGCAGCCCGACTCGACCGGCAGCGCGGTGAAGGGGTCGAGGAACGTGTCCCCCTTGTCCTCCTTGAACACGCTGAACTCGACATGCGGGAATTCGGTGTTGCCGGACAGGCCGATCTGGCCCAGCTTCTGGCCGGCCTTGACCGCGTCGCCCGGCTTCACCGCGACGCTGCCCTGCTTCATATGGGCGTAGCGGGTGTGCCAGCCGCCGCCGTGATCGATGGTGACGCCGTTGCCGGCGGTCTTGCCCTTGACCGCCTCGGCACCCCGCTCCTTGACCGAAATGTCCGGCTCGCCGTCGCGGACGCCGATCACGGTGCCGTCCGCCGCCGCCAGGATGTCGACGCCCTTGCGCATGGCGGCCAGGTCGCGCAGGCGGATGTCGGTGCCGTTGTCGCCGTTGTAGCCCAGGCGGTCGCAGCGGAAATTGCCGAAGCGCGGCCCGGCCACGGCGTCGACGTAGTTCTGGATGAAGCAGTCCTGGCCCAGGGTGCAGGCAGCCGGCCAGGCGAAGCGCGGCTCGGTCTCCTGCGCCGATACGGCGGCGGGCGCGACGAGAAGGACGAGTCCGATCAGGGCGCTCCGCAACATCCGATTTCTCCGTTTTATACTTGTTGTCTTTGAGTTCGACTCTCCGCCCCTTCTTCGTCATGGCGAGCGAAGCGTGGCCATCCAGTCCCGCAGCCGGAACGAACCCCACCATTCTGGATGGCCACGCCCCTCCGGGGCTCGCCATGACGGTGAGGAAAATGGGTCATCGTCAATAGGCTTGGTGTCAGAGAGACACCACCCGGATCCGCCGGCCCTGCACCGCCAGGGCGATGCCGCCGCGCTTCAGCGCCAGCGCATGCTCGCCGAACATCTCGCGGCGCCAGCCATGCAGCGCCGGCACCTGGGCGTCGTCATCCATGGCGATGGCCTCCAGGTCGTCGCTGCCGGCGACCAGCTTCTGGGCCACGCCCTCATCCTCGCATTTCATCTTCAGCAGCACGCGCATCAGCTCGACCAGCGGCGCGATGCCGGGCGGGGTCGGCGGCCGCTGCGCCAGCTTTGGCGCCTGGTCGGGCGGCGTCGCCAGGCCGCGCTCGACCGCCGCCATCAGCCCCTGGCCCTGCCAGCCCTCGGCCATGTTGCGGCTCATGCCGCGAATCCGGGCCATGGCATCGAGGTCGCGCGGGGTGTGCGCCGCGATCTCCAGCAGCGCCTCGTCCTTCATGATCCGGCCGCGCGGGATGTCGCGCTTCTGCGCCTCGCGCTCGCGCCAGGCCGCCACCTCGCGCAGGATCGCCAGGAACTTGGCCGAGGCGTTGCGCGGCTTCAGCCGCAGCCAAGCCTGGTCCGGCTCGGTCCGGTAGGTGCCCGGATCGCACAGGATCGCCATCTCCTCGGCCAGCCAGGCCTCGCGGCCGGACTTGGCCAGCTGCTGGCGCAGCGCCTCATAGGCCGGGCGCAGATGGATGACGTCCGCCAGCGCATACTCGATCTGGCGCTCGGTCAGCGGCCGGTGCGACCAGTCGGTGAAGCGCGACGACTTGTCGATCCGCGCATTGGCCAGCTTGCCGACCAGGTTCTCGTAGCTGACCGATTCGCCGAAGCCGCAGACCATGGCCGCGACCTGGGTGTCGAACAGCGGCGTCGGCACCTGGCCGGTCAGGTGGTCGAAGATCTCCACATCCTGGCGGGCGGAGTGGAAGACCTTCAGCACCTTCTGGTTGTGGACCAGCGCGAACAGCGGCGCCAGGTCGATGCCGGGCGCCAGCGGGTCGATCGCCACGGCCTCGTCCAGCCCGGCGATCTGCACCAGGCACAGCTTCGGCCAGAAAGTGTGCTCGCGCATGAACTCGGTGTCGATGGCGATGTAGTCGGCCGCGGCCATGCGGTCGCAGAAGGCGGCGAGCTCGGCGGTGTCGGTGATCAGAGTCATCCCAAGCGTTGTAGCGGATGAAACCCCCAGTTGCCGAGTGCTTTACGACAATTCGCCGAACGGCGGCGAATCCGGCTAGTCTCGACCGCGAACCGGTGGGGCCGGGGCGGGAACGAAGCCATGCTTTCGCCATGGCCGTTCGGGAGCGTGGAGGCGACGGCGAGGAGGGCCGCATGAGACGATCCCTGGCATCCGCCGTGGCGGCTGCGATCCTGGTGGCGGCGCCGCCGCTCGCCGGCGCGGCAGCACAGGAGACGCCGCCTGGCCTGTTCCGGGTCGGCGACACCGGCGTGCGCTGCCTGAAGCAGCCCTGCCCGTGGCGCGGCGTGGTGCCGGTCGACGACGAGAGCGTCGCGGCCGGGACCGTCCCCCCGGCCTATGCCGGCGACGCGCCGCCGGCGATCGCGGCGCGGGCCGAGCTGCTGGACCAGGTGCGGCACGAGATCTGGCGCGCCTGGGCCGCGGGCGGCTGTCTGCTGGTCCATGGCCGCTTCGAGCGCCGCGGCGCCGCGGCGATGCCGGTGCTGTCGGTCGACCGGGTCATCGGGCCGTGCAGCCGGTGATCTAAGCCAAGTCCCTGAACAGCCGGTGCAACTCGGCGCGGCCTTCGAAGCCGATGCCGGGCCGCTGCGGCAGGCTGGCGAATCCATCGCTCACGATGGCGCCGTCCTCGAATCCGCCGAAGGGCTGGAAGCTGAGCGGATTGACCTCCGCGCCGCCCAGCCCGAGCGCGGCGACGACATGCAGGGTGAACAGATGGCCGCCATGTGGCCAGAAGGCTTGGCGCGGCCAGCCCGCGGCGGTCATGACCTCGATGATCCGCAGGGTGCCGGGCAGGCCGTAGCAATGCACCGGGTCGAACAGCAGGATGTCGCGGTCGGGCCGCAGCCCGCCATGCAGCGCCAGCAGCCTGGCCTCGGCGGCCGAGAACAGCGCCTCGCCGGCCGCGATCGGGCCCGGATAGGCCGCCGCCACGGCCGTCTGGGTCGGAAAGTCATGCGGGTCGCAGACATCCTCGAACCACCACAGCCCCAGTGGCGCCAAAGCGGCGGCCGCGGCCAGGGCGGCGGGGCCTTCATAGACGTTCATGGCGTCGACGGCGAGGTTGCCGGGGCCGGCCAGCTGCGCCGCGGCTGTCTCGATCCGGCGCAGATCCTGCACCAGCCCGGCCGCGCCGATCTTGATCTTGGCGCGGGTGTAGCCGAGATCGGCCAGCCGGCGCATTTCTTCCGCCAGCCGGGCGAGGTCGTCGGCCGGATACAAGTAGCCGCCGCCGGCATAGACCTGGACGCGGTCCGGGACCGAATCGCCGCGGCCGAGTCGGTCGGCCGAGAATCGGTGCAGCGGCAGGCCGGCAATCTTGGCGGCGGCGTCCCACAGCGCCATGTCGAGGGTGCCGACCGCGACGCAGCGCTCGCCATGGCCGCCCGGCTTCTCGCCGGCCATCATCACGGACCAGGCCCGGAACGGGTCGAAATTGGTCCCGGCCGCATCGGCCAGGGCGCCGTCGGCCGCGGCCAGCAGCCGCGGCGCGAAACGCTCCCGGATCAGCCCGCCTTGCGCGAACCGGCCGATCGATCCGAAGCCGTAGCCGACCACCGGCCGGCCCTCGCGCACCACGTCGGTGACGATCGTGACCATGCTGGTGGTCAGTCCACCGGACGGGATAGCGGGATCGGCATAGCGCGAGATCGCGACCGAGCGCTCCCGGATATCGACGATCCGCATCGGCTGGCTCCTGGTTGCGGCGGCCGGCGCAGGGTAGCAACCGACCCGGCCGCTGTCCTACCCCTCCCAGTCCAGGCCGAGGTCGAGGATCGGCGCCGAATGGGTGATCCAGCCGGCGGAGATCAGGTCGACGCCCGTGGCGGCGATGGCCGGCACCGTCTCCGCCGTCACCCGGCCGGACGCCTCGGTCACCGCCCGTCCGTCGACCCGGCGCACCGCCTCGCGCAGCTGGTCCGGGGTCATGTTGTCCAGCAGCACGACGTCGACGCCCTCGGCCAGGGCCTCGTCGAGCTGGCCGAGCGTGTCGACCTCGACCTCGATCTTCACCAGATGCCCGATTGCGGCGCGGGCCCGGGCGATCGCCGGCCGCACCCCGCCGGCCACGGCGATGTGGTTGTCCTTGATCAGCACCGCGTCATCCAGGCCGAAGCGGTGGTTGACGCCCCCGCCGGCCCGGACCGCGTGCTTCTCCAGCGCCCGCAGCCCCGGCGTGGTCTTGCGGGTGCAGGCGATGCGCGCCTTGTGTGGCCGGGCGGCGGTCACCAGCGACGCGGTGGCGGTGGCGACGCCGGACAGGCGGCACAGCAGGTTCAGCGCCACCCGCTCCGCCGCCAGGATCGGCCGGGCCGGGCCGTCGATCCGGATCACCGAATCGCCCGGCGCCACCCGGCTGCCATCCGGCATCRGGATGGCGACGGCGATGGCGGGGTCGAGCAGGCGGAAGGCCAGGGCGGCGGCGTCGGTGCCGGCGACGGTGCCGGGCTGGCGGGCGGCGATCACGCCGCGCATCCGGGAATCGGCCGGGATCACGGCGGCGCTGGTGATGTCGCCGGCACGGCCGAGATCCTCGGCCAGCGCGGCGCGGACCACCGGCTCGACCAGCAGGGCGGGAAGGGAGAGGAAATCCATGGTCGGCCTCACGGGCGGGCGGTGCCGGTGCGGGGGGCGTCGCCCTCCAGCACATCGGCGAGGGTCAGGAAGGAGGGGGCGGAGACCGGGTCGGCCGCGGGCCGGTCGCTGCGGCACTGGGCGCCGCGGCTCTCGCGCCGGCGCAGCGCCGCGGCGGCGATCAGCAGGCCGGCGAGGGCACGGTCGGCCAGGGCCGAGGGCGCGGCATCGGCGAGGGGCCGCAGCGCCGTGACCGCGGCGATCAGACCGGCACCGTCGCGGACGACGCCGACATGGCGCTCCATCAGCCCCCGCAGCGTGGCGACCATGCCGGCATCGGGGACAGGGCGGCGGGCGGCGCCGACCGGCAGCGGCCGCAGCGGCGCCCGGGCCTCGCCGCCGCGGATGTCCGCGGCGATCCAGCCGGCATAGGCCAGCGCCTCCAGCAGCGAGTTGCTGGCCAGGCGGTTGGCGCCGTGCAGCCCCGTCGCCGCCACCTCGCCCGCGGCCCACAGGCCGGGGACGGAGCTGCGGCCGCGGGCGTCCACCGCCACGCCGCCCATGTGATAATGGGCGGCCGGGCGTATCGGGATGGGCTGCCGCACCGGGTCCAGCCCGGCCTCGCGGCACAGCGCGGTGACCTTGGTGAAGCGGTCCAACCCGCAGCCCAGAGGCCGCGCATCCAGGAACACCGGCTCGCCGGCCATGACCTTGCGGAAGACGGCGCGGGCGATGACGTCGCGCGGGGCCAGGTCGCCCTGGGGATGATCGGCCATCACCCGTTCGCCCGCGGCCGTGATCAGCGTCGCGCCCTCGCCGCGCAGCGCCTCGGTGGCCAGCGGCATCGGGTCCCGGCCGACGGCCATGGCGGTCGGGTGGAACTGCACGAATTCCAGGTCGCGCAGCACCGCCCCGGCCCGCGCCGCCAGCGCCAGGCCGGTGCCGGCCGCGCCGAGCGGGTTGGTGGTGTGGGCATACAGGCCGCCGACCCCGCCGGTGGCCAGCACCACGGCCCGGGCCGGGATCGCCACCGGCGTGCCGTCCTCCCAGGCCAGCACGCCGCAGATGCCGGCCTCGTCGCGCAGCAGGGCGGTGGCGCGGGCGTGGCGGATCGCGATGCGCGGATCGGCTTCGACGGCCCGGGCCAGGGTGTGCAGCACCGCGGCGCCAGTGCCGTCGCCGCCGGCATGGACGATGCGGCGGCGACCATGCGCAGCCTCCAGCCCCAGCGCGAAGCCGCCGTCATCCGTGCGGTCGAAGGGGGCGCCGAGCCCGGCCAGCCAGGCAATGCAGCCGGGCGCAGCCTCGGTCACGCGCCGCGCCACCTCCGGGTCGCCAAGGCCTGCCGCGGCCGCCAGCGTGTCGGCGGCGTGCAGCGCCGGGGCATCGTCGGGGCCCAGCGCCGCGGCGATGCCGCCCTGGGCCCAGCCGGTGGCGGCCTCGGCCCCGACCGGTGCCGCGGACAGCAGCAGGACGGGCAGCGGCGCCAGCTGCAACGCCGTGGCCAGCCCGGCGATGCCGGCGCCGATCACCACGATCCGGTCCTGCGGGCGGGACATCATCGCGTCCATCAGCGCACCTCCAGCATGCGTTCGACTGCGGCTCGGGCGCGGCCGATGACGGCCGGATCCAGCTCCACCGCGTGGGTCATCGTCTCCAGCGCGTGCCGGATCTTGGGCAGGGTGATCCGCTTCATGTGCGGGCACAGGTTGCAGGGCCGGATGAAGTCGATCTCCGGGAACTGCACGGCGACGTTGTCGCTCATCGAGCATTCGGTCACCAGCACCACCCGCCCGGGCCGCTTGGTCGCGACATAGTCGCTCATCGCCGCGGTCGACCCGGCGAAATCGGCCTCGGCCACCACCTCCGGCGGGCATTCCGGATGGGCCAGCACGACCACGCCGGGATGGGCCTCGCGCAGTTGCCGGACATCGTCCGGGCCGAAGCGCTCATGCACCTCGCAGGCGCCCTGCCAGGCGATGATCTCGACCCTGGTCTCGGCCGCGACATTGGCCGCCAGATAGCCGTCCGGGATGAAGATGACGCGCGGCACGCCCAGGCTCTCCACCACCTTCACGGCGTTGCCGGAGGTGCAGCAGATGTCGCTCTCCGCCTTCACCGCGGCCGAGGTGTTGACATAGGTGACGACCGGCACGCCGGGATAGCGGCGGCGCAGCAGGCGCACATCCTCCGGCGTGATCGATTCGGCCAGCGAGCAGCCGGCGGCGGCATCGGGGATCAGCACGGTCTTGGCCGGGTTCAGCAGCTTCGCCGTCTCGGCCATGAAGTGCACGCCGCACAGCACGATCACCGAGGCCTCGACCCGGGCCGCCTCACGCGCCAGGGCCAGGCTGTCGCCGGTGATGTCGGCGATGCCGTGGAAGATCTCCGGCGTCTGGTAGTTGTGCGCCAGGATCACCGCGTCACGCTCCCGCTTCAGCCGCAGGACGGCGTCGATGTCGGGGGCGAAGCCGGGCCAGTCGAAGGCCGGGATGACGCGGGACAGCCGGTCGTACAGCGGCGCGGTGCGCGCGGCGACGGCAGGGGTGTAGTCGGTTGCGGTGGACATCAGGTTCTGCTCACTTCGAGAATTACGAGGACAGGGGCGGCCCGAATCGGTGTCGCTTCAGTTACCCTAATTCTCAGAATAAGAAAAACAAGAAGGATTCGTGAAGGGCGACCCAGCGTCCCGCCGCGAGGTGTTGTCGCCGGCCGCGCGCGCCCTCATCTCTCGGCCAGCGGGGGCGAACCGAGCCGACCCGAGGACACAGCACCATGATCGCAACGGATCCCGGGCAGATCTCCCGATGCCGATGACCGCCACCTCGATCGCAGCATCCAGGGGCCGCCCGAGCATCGCCCTGCAGGCCTGGGCCGGGCGCGAGCGGCTGCTGCCGCTGCTGACCGCGGCCCTCGCTCTTGCCATTTTCCTGTTCGACACCTTCAGCCCGATGAAGATCGCGGTGGCGGTGCTCTACGCCATCGTCATCCTGATGTCGGTCGGCTTTCTCGACCGCCGGGGCGTCCTGCTGGTCGCGCTCGGCTGCGGCGGGCTGACGGTGATCGGCTTCCTGGTCGGGCTACGGCCCACCGGCTTCGAACCCCATCTCCTGCGTGGCATCGTCAGCCTGTCGGCGATCCTCATCGCCACCGTCCTGGCTCAGCGCAGCCAGGCGGCGACGGCGGTGCTGCGCGACAGCGAGCGGCGCTGGCGCGGCATCTTCCAGTCGGTCGGCGTGGCGATCTGGGAGGAGGACTTCACCCAGGTCCAAAGCCTGTTCGAGGATCTCGCGCGCCAGGGCACTCTCCGGCGCCGGCTGGAGGACGATCACCGCCTGGTCGAGCGCTGCATCGCTTTGGTGCGGATCGTCGACGCCAACGACGCCGCGGTCCGGCTGGTCGGCGCCGCGGACACGGCACACGCGATCGCCCGACGTCAGCAGATCTTCCTGCCGGAGACCGTGCGGACCTGGCGCGACCTGCTGATCGCCCTGGCGGAGGGCCGGCCGTCCTTCGCCGGCGAGACCGTGCTGCAGACCATCGGCGGCGAACGCCGCTCGGTCCTGCTCACCGCCACCTTCCCGGCCGACGGCGTGCGGTCCACCGGCCTCCTCAGCGCCGTCGACATCACCGAACGCCAGGCCCTGGCCGAGGCCCGGGCCGAGCTGGCGCATGTCTCTCGGGTGGTGACGCTGGGCGAGCTGACAGCGTCGATCGCGCATGAGGTGAAGCAGCCGCTGGCCGCGATCGTCACCGATGCCCAGGCCTGCCAGCGGTGGCTCGACCGGCCGGTGCCGGCGCTCGACGAGGCGCGGGCCTGCGCCGGCCGGATCGCCGGCCAGGCCAACCGCGCCGACCATGTCGTGCAGCGGCTGCGCGACCTGACCCGGAAGGCGGAGCCGGAACGGGTGGCGGTCGATCCCAACATCGTCGTCGACGAGGTGGTCGAGCTGATGCAGCACGAGATCGCCGACCATGGCGTGGCGTTGCGGACCCGGCTGGCGCCCGGGCTGCCGCCGGTGGCGGGCGACCGCATCCAGCTGCAGCAGGTGCTGATCAACCTCGTGGTCAACGCCATCCAGGCGATGGCCACGGCGCCCCGTCGCGAGCTCACGATCGAGACCAGCATGGGCCCGGCCGGGGAGGTCGTGGTCGAGGTCCAGGACAGCGGCATCGGGCTGACACTTGAGGAGATGCCGCGCCTGTTCACCCCGTTCCGCACCACCAAGCCCGGCGGCATGGGCCTCGGCCTGTCGATCTGCCGCTCGATCGTCGAAGCCCATGGCGGGCGGATCCGGGCGTCGCGCAACGCCGATGCGGGGCTGACCTTGCACATCGCGCTGCCGGTGGATCGGGGGCGGGCATGACCGGTTTCGCGCCCGAGGCGCCGCTGGTGCTGGTGCTGGACGACGAGGCGCCGGTCCGCACCGCGCTCGACAGCCTGCTGCGCTCAGTCGGCTTCCGTGTCGCCTGCTTCGCTGCGCCGGAGGAGCTGCTGCACGGCGACCAGCTGGCGTCGGCGAGCTGCCTGGTGCTCGACATCCGGCTGCAGATGGCCAGCGGCCTCGATCTCCAGGCGCAGCTGGCCGAGGCCGGGCTCGGCATCCCGGTGGTGTTCATGACCGGC
Organism: Inquilinus sp. YAF38; assembly: GCF_052113205.1. Taxonomy (NCBI): domain Bacteria; kingdom Pseudomonadati; phylum Pseudomonadota; class Alphaproteobacteria; order Rhodospirillales; family Rhodospirillaceae; genus Inquilinus; species Inquilinus sp. YAF38. The sequence goes on from NZ_JBFRCU010000110.1 coordinate 21,392, forward strand.
CATGGCGACATCCCGATGAGCGTGCGGGCAATGAAGGCCGGCGCCGTCGACTTCCTGACCAAGCCGTTCCGTGACCAGGACATGCTCGACGCCGTCGGTGCCGCGATCGAACGCGACCGCGAGCGGCGCGCCGCGGACCATCGCACGGCCGAGGTCGCCGGGCGCTACGAGACCCTGACCCCGCGCGAGCGGCAGATCATGGCCCTGGTCACCACCGGGCTGATGAACAAGGAGATCGCCGGCCGGCTCGGCCTCAGCGAGATCACGGTCAAGATCCACCGCGGCCAGGTGATGCGGAAGATGGCGGTGCGATCGGTCGCCGACCTGGTCCGCATCGCCGACACGCTGGACGGCAGGCCCGGCTAGATCGGGATGGGTTCGGGCCGGATCGGACGGCCTGGCGGGAGCGAACCTCATCCCGCTGTTAACACAATGTGCAATTGTATTATCTGGCGGCTGCGTTCATGCTATGTTCTATGAACAAAGCGCAGACCGAATCGGCCACCGAGGCCTCGGCCGCTCCGCAGGAGGAGCGGGCGGCGGATCTGTGCGTGGTGGCGGAGCTGGTCGAGATCCAGATGTCGATCGCCCGGGCGACGCAGCGGGAGGCGCTGCAGGCGCCGCAGCCTGGGGTCGACTATTGCCAGCGGATCGCCACCGTCTCGCGCGCCGTGCGGCTGACCCTGCTGCTCAAGGACAAGCTG
>NZ_JBFRCU010000111.1:0-22050 GCF_052113205.1 Inquilinus sp. YAF38
TCTGCGCGCGCTCCAGGGCGGCATGCTCGGCCGCCGCGGCGCGGCCGCGCGGCCCGTGGAAGTATTACTGGATCCAGGGGTGGTCGACCTTGAGCAGGCTCTCGTAGGTGTCGACCACGACCTTCTTGTCGATCAGCACGGCGATGCGGTCGCAGATCGTGACCAGGCTGTCGAGGTCGTGGGTGACCATGAACACCGTCAGCTTCAGGCTGCGCTGCAGCTCGGAGATCAACTCGTCGAAGGCGGCGGCGCCGATCGGGTCGAGGCCGGCGGTCGGCTCGTCGAGGAACAGGATCTCCGGGTCCAGCGCCAGCGCCCGTGCCAGCGCCGCGCGCTTGCGCATGCCGCCAGACAGCTCGGAGGGATGCTTGATGCCGGCGCTGCAGGCCAGGCCGGCCATCGCGATCTTCACCCGCGCCAGCTCGTCCATCATATGGTGCGACAGCCGGGTATACTCCTTCATCGGCACCTGGATGTTCTCGGCCACGGTCATCGAGCTGAACAGGGCGCCGTCCTGGAACATGACCCCCCAACGCCGCTGCACCGAGCGGCGTTCCGCTTCGTCGGCCTGGTCCATGTCGATGCCGAGCACCTTGAGCGACCCGGCGGCGGGCCGAATCAGGCCGATGATCTCCTTCAGCAGCACCGATTTGCCGGTGCCGGAGCCGCCGACCACGCCCAGCACCTCGCCGCGCCGAACGTCGAGATCCAGCCCGTCGTGGATCACCTGGCTGCCGAACTGGGTTTTCAGCCCGCGCACGCGGATCACGACATCGTCGTCCGGCGCCTCAGGCGGCGGGGCCTGGGGGTCCTTGTGCATGATCAGACTCCCAGGGTGGCGAACAGGATGGAGAACAGGGCGTCGAGCACGATCACCAGGAAGATCGAGACGACGACGGATTGGGTGGTCAGCCGGCCGACGCTCTCGGCACTGCCGGAGACCTTGAGCCCCTCATAGCAGCCGACCATGGCGATGGCGAAGGCGAAGACCGGGGCCTTGACCATGCCGACCCAGAAGGTGCCGACAGTGATCGCCGCCTTGAACTGCTGCAGGAACTGCGGCCCGCTGATGTCCAGCACGAAATACGACATCAGCGCGCCGCCGAAGATCGCCATCATGCTGGCGTAGAAGGTCAGCAGCGGCAGGGTGATGGCCAGGGCGAAGACCCGCGGGATCACCAGCACCTCGATTGGATCGAGGCCCAGCGTCTCCATCGCGTCGACCTCCTGGTTGACCTGCATGGTGCCGATCTGCGCGGTGAAGGCCGAGCCGGAGCGGCCGGCGACGATGATCGCGGTGATCAGGCCGCCGAGCTCGCGCAGCACCGACACGCCGAGCAGGTTGACCACGAAGATCTGGGCGCCGAAGCGGCTGAGCTGGTCCGCCCCCTGATAGGCGAGCACGACGCCGATCAGGAAGGACAGCAGGCCGACGATCGGCATGGCGTTGAGGCCGGTGGCCTCGATGTTGTGCGCCAGCGCGGTGATGCGGATCCGGCTCGGGTGCAGCACCGTGGCGATGCTCTTGACCACCAGCATGCCGAGGAAGCTCAGCAGCTCCAGCGCCTCGTCGCGGAAATGATAGGTCGACTTGCCGGTGCGCAGCGCCAGCTCGTACAGGATGTTGCGGTGGGGGCGTTTGATCGGCTCGTCGCGCTCGACCCGCGACACGGCCTCCAGCAGGCCCTTCTGGTCATCCGACACGCCCTCGACCCGGACCGTGGCGCCGGCCGCGGCCAGATCCTCCTGGGTGCGGTGCACCAGCCAGGCGCCGACCGTGTCCAGCCGGGTGACGCCGGACAGGTCCAGCACCACCTCGCCCTTCACCGAGCTCTGCACCAGCTCGGACAGCTCGCGGTCCAGCGGCGCCGCGGCCCGCGTCACCCACGGCCCCTCCAGGCGCAGGCGGGTGACGCCGCGCTCGACGCTGCTGTCGATCCGGGCCTCGGCGTCCGTGGCCGCCGCCGCTGTCGTCACCGCGTAGCCCCTCGGCCAAGCGGCTGCCGCACCTGCGAATTGCCTTTCGGGCGGCAGGCACTACGATGCAGGGCCGCTCCGGCCCGCAACCAAGGACGTCTCATGGATCTCAAGTCGCACATCCGCGGTATCCCGGATTTTCCCAAGCCAGGCATCCTGTTCTACGACATCTCGCCGCTTCTGGCCCATCCGCAAGCGTGGCGGCACGCCGTCGACAGCCTGGCGACCAAGGTTCGTGAGTGGCAACCGGACATGCTGGTCGGCATCGAATCTCGCGGGTTCCTGGCGGCGGCGCCACTATCCTATGTACTAGGCTGCGGCTTCGTGATGTGCCGCAAGCGCGGCAAGCTGCCGGGCGAGACCATCGGCCATCTCTACCAGCTCGAATACGGGTCGGACGCGATCGAGATCCAGGCGGACGCGATCAAGCCGGGAATGAAGGTGGTGGTGCTGGACGACCTGCTGGCGACCGGCGGCACCATGGCGGCGGCGATCCAGCTGCTGCGCCGGGTCGGCGCCGATGTCCGCGGCGCCGCCTGCCTGATCGAGCTGTCCTTCCTCGGCGGGCGCCAGAAGCTCGACGCACCGGTCATCTCGCTGCTGCAATACGACAGCTGAGGCCATCGGACCGGACCCGCGGATCAGCGCGCCTCCTGCTGCGCGGCCCGGTCGCCGCCCAGATCGTGCCAGGCGGTGCCGATCAGCGCCGCCGCCCCCACGGCCAGCAGCGCCACCATCGCCACCATGACCAGGCTGCGCAGGCTCGGCACGCTCGGCCGATATTCCGGCCCGTCGAACAGGCTGCGGTTGAGCTTGCGCAGGAACTCGGTGTCGCTGCGCGCGGCGGCGGGACGGTCGAGGAAGCGCTCGACCACGCGGTCCTCGCAGATCGGGAGGCCGGCTGAGGGCAGGACCGGCCGCTCCGCAGGCCTGCGTTCGATCTCCTGAACCTCGGTCATCGCCAGCCCTGTCTCCATCAGCACCGCCCTCACCGGCCACCACTGTTGCCGCATTATATGCGCGCCGGGGCCGGCGGCACCAAATATCGCGTTTCACAAGGTTTCCAGCCTCGGCCTCTCCCATCGACGATCGGCGTTTTCGGCAAATGCAATTAGGAATGACACGCATTTGCTTGACCGACGCATAAGGGTATGAGAATGACTCTCAACATCGATTGCCCGATCAATCAATCACACAGTGGATGGGGACCATGCTGGATCAACCCACAGCGCATGCCGTCGAGCCGCCGCAGCGGCCCGCCGCTGCCAGCCTCGACACGCGCGACCTGTTCGGCGCCCGCCGTGAGCTGACGATCCAGCACGGCGACGACGTCTACCGCCTGCGGATCACCCGCAACAGCAAGCTCATCCTGACCAAGTAGCCCCCTCGCTCGCGCGCCCAGCAAGCCGGGCACCGCCCGCCGCCAGGTCTGCGCGAGGACCCGTCGCCCGCACAGGTTCTCGCCATGCTTCTGCAGTCCAGGCGGCCCATGTTTCGGCCGCGTTTTCGCATGTCCTGTGCACGCTGCCCGCCGCCGGCGCCCCCACGATCCGACAGGCCCCTCCTTGTTCCGCTTTGAGGACATCATGACCAGCCGACGCCAATCAGTGTCCGCGCTCTCCGCCCTGCTCCTGGCCCTTTCCGCGGCGCCGGCCCTGGCCGAAACCGCAGCTCCCGCCGCGCCCCCGAACGGCGTCAGCCTGGAGCTCAACACGCTCGAGGCGCGCGGCCAGAACTGCGCCGTGAACATGGTGTTCGGCACCGGCGGCGACGCCTACCAGTCGTTCAAGCTGGACCTCGTCTTCTTCGGCACCGACGGCGCCATCCGCAAACGCCTGGCGGTCGACGCCGCGCCGCTGCGCGCCCGCAAGACCAGCGTCAAGGCCTTCGAGGTCTCGGGCCTGGCCTGCGACGCGATCGGCTCGGTCCTGGTCAACGACGTGCTCGACTGCCGGACCGAGGCCGGCTCGGTGGCCGATTGCATCGACCGGATCGAGACCAGGTCGCGCCTGCCCGTCGCCCTGATGCGCTGAGGAGGCCACCGATGTCGCACGATCTCTCGATCATCGCCCTGGTGCAGCAGGCGGACATCATCGTCCAGGGCGTGCTGGCGCTGCTGGTGCTGGCCTCCATCGGCTGCTGGGGCATCGTCATCGACAAGATGTTCACCATCGGCCGGCTGCGCCGCGCCGCCGCCGGGCTGCGCCGACGGGTCGACACCGAGCACGAGGTCGACGTGATCCCGGCCGACCCGGCCAAGCCGATCGTCGAGGCCGGCCTGGCCCAGTGGCGGGCGGTCGACCCCGAGGAGAGCCGGGCCGAGTGCCGCGACCGGATCGAGCGGGCCATGCGCCGCGCCGCCGGCGAGGTAATCCGCCGGCGCGAGCTGGGCCTGCCCTTCCTGGCCACCATCGGCTCGGCCGCGCCCTTCGTCGGGCTGTTCGGCACGGTGTGGGGCATCATGAACAGCTTCACCTCGATCGCCAGCTCGCAGGACACCAGCCTGGCGGTGGTGGCCCCCGGCATCGCCGAGGCACTGTTCGCCACCGCGATCGGCCTGGTCGCAGCGATCCCGGCGGTGATGGCCTACAACAAGTTCTCGACCGATCTGCGCCGGATCAACCAGACCTTCATCACCGCCATCGGCCAGATGGCCGAGCACCTGTCCGGCAGGCGGCGCGCCGCCACCGCCCGGCGCGAGGCCGCCGAGTAATGGCCGGCGCCCTGCTCGATTCCGGCGATGGCGGCGACGACTATGCGCCGCTGGCCGAGATCAACGTCACGCCGCTGGTCGATGTCATGCTGGTGCTGCTGATCATCTTCATGGTCGCGGCGCCATTGATGATGGTCGGTGTGCCGGTCGACCTGCCGAAGACCAGCGCTGCCAAGATCGGCCAGCCGCAGAAGCCGGTGATCCTGACCGTCGACAAGGACGGGACCTGGTCGATCGAGAACGGCCAGGTGCTGACGCCGGAGACCGCGCCCGCGGCACTGGCGGCGGCCTATCAGGCCAATCCGGAGGCGGTGGTCTATGTCCGCGGCGACCGCGACGTACCCTATGGCAAGGTGATGGAGGCGATGGGCGTGGTCGGCCAGGCCGGCTTCACCAAGGTGTCGCTGATCGCCCAGGGGGCACCGTCCCAGCCGAGCGCTGCCGGCGTTCCTGCCGCAGCCGGGGCCGGGGCCGGCGCCGCGCCGACCACGCCATGACCCGGTTGCGCGTGACCGGACGCGGCGTCGCTTATGCCGCGTCCGCGCTGATTCACGCCGGCGTGGTCGCGCTGCTGCTGCCCAGCCTGACCGGGTCGGCCGAGCCGGTGCCGGCCGAGACCCCGATGGCGATCGAGATGGCCGGCTTCGGCGGGCCGGCGGACGCGCTGGACACGGCGGAACCGGTCGAGACCGCGCAGCCGGAGCAGATCCAGCCGGCCGAGGCGGTACCCGTCGAGACCGCGCAGACCCAGCCGATTGAGACGGCCCAGCCTGAGCCGGTCGAGACCGTCGTCGAGGAGCCGGCCCCGCCGGCCGAGACGCCGGTGACGGAGGCCGCCAAGGTCGAGCTGCCGGAGCCGGCGCCGGAAACCCCGCCGCCGGAGCTGGTGACCACGACCGGCGAGACCGAAGCCGTGGTCGCCGCTGTGCCCGACGCCGTCCAGGCCGTCGAGCCGGAGGCAGTGCAAGCGGCCAAGCCGGAGGTGGTGCCGCCGCCGACCAGGCCGAAGCCCCACGTCGAACGCCGGCAGCGGCGCGAGCAGCCGCGCCGGACGRAGCAGCCGACGGAAGCGCCCGCCCAGACTACGGCGCTGCCGCCGCAGGCTTCGCCCCCGCCACCCGCCGCATCCGCGCCCAGCGCTCAGGCGAAAGCCACCTACGCGAGCCGGCTCTCCGCCTACCTTCGGCCGCGCATCAGGTCGGTCAACTCGCTGGTGCGGGAGCAGACGATGGCCACAGTCACGGTGACCATCGAGGCCGACGGAAGCCTGAGCTCGGTGGAGCTGACCCGGTCCTCAGGGTCCAGCACCGTAGACAGGGAACTGCTGCGGAAGGTGCGGGCCGCGTCGCCCGTTCCTGCTCCCCCGGCGCGCATGGCCAGCTACGCCTTTCCCTTCGATCTCCGCCCTCGTTGATCGTCAGCAGTGGCCGGCCGGCGCGACCGGTTCGGCCGTCATGCCAGCTCCGGATGCCGCGCCAGCAGCCCCTCCGCCTCCGCCAGATCCTCCGGCGTGTTGCCGTTGAGGAAGGGGTCGACCGGGTCGCAGGCGAACTCGACCACCGCGGTCGGGTGGCGGGCGATCCAGCGCTCGACCTTGCGGATGTCCTCCTTGACCAGAGCCCACCGCAGGTCGCCGCGCAGCGCCACCGGCCACAGCGCCACCACCGGATGGGTCCGGCCACCCGAGGCGGCGACTGCGATCTCCGCACCCTGCTCCTGCCGTGCCGCCGCCAGCCGCGCCACCAGGTCGCGCGGAATGAAGGGCGCGTCGCAGGGAAAGCTCGCCATCAGATCGATCTCCGGCCTGGTCTCGGCCGCCCAGTCCAGCGCCGCCAGGATGCCGGCCAGCGGCCCCGGCGCGCCGGGCACATCGTCCGGCACCACCGGCAGGGCCCAGCGGGCGAAGCGGGACGGGTCGCCATTGGCGTTGAGGCACAGCGCCGCCACCTGCGGCGCCGCCCGGGCGATCACCCGGTCGAGGAGCGTGACGCCGGCCAGCGACCGCAGCGCCTTGTCGCCGCCGCCCATGCGCCGCGCCAGGCCGCCGGCCAGGATCACGCCGAGCACCGGCGGGACCGCGGCGCCGGCCAAGCTCATGCCAAGGCGACCAGGACGACGGCCAGCACGACCACCACGAGGGCGGCGATCAGAATCGGGCCGGCGCCGGCCGGCCGCTCGACGATGCGGCTCACGGCCGGGCCGCCGGCTCGCTGCACGGTGACCGGGCTGTCGCGCATGCGCTGGACCACCGTCCCTGCGACAATCGGGCGCGCGACCCGGAACGACGCGGCTCCCTGTTGCTGCGGCGCGGGCTTGGCTTCGGTCCGCCGCGCCGCCACCTGGCGCAGCGCCGCCGCGATCGCCGTTGCGGTAGTGCCCGCCGCAACCGGCTGTCGCGACCGGGACCGCATCATGACCAGCCCGACCAGCGCCAGCACCAGGCCAAGGCCGCCGGCGATCAACTGGTTGCCCCAGATCGCCAGCGGATGGTCCAGCACGGCCTGGTCCTGCTGGTCGGGGTCGATCAGCACGGGCACCCGGTCGCCCGGCTGCGGCGTCGTGGCCAGGCCGGTGTCGACGGCGGCGTAGACGGCGCGCAGCGTGCCCAGCCGCACCACCGTCTGCGCCTTGGCCAGCGCCGGCGACGACCGGTCCCCGGCTCCGGGCGGCACGACCAAGCCCTGGACCTCGACCGCGCTCTCGCGCCACGCCTCGCGGTCCCAGGCGCCCGCGACAGCGCCAACCACCAGAAACACCCCGGCCACCAGCAGCAGCACGCCCACCAGTCTGCGGATCATTGGTCCCCGCTTTCTTCTCACATTGCGGAAAATCATACGCGTTCGTCGCAGAGCGGCCTATCGCGTTCGCCGGGGGGGCGTCCTATATTGTCGTATATGACGCTCCAGACGCCGACGCCCCGGATCGATCCGTCCCCCGCCTCCAGCGCCCCGCTGGTGGACCCGTTCGGCCGCGCCATCCGCTATCTGCGCGTGTCGGTGACCGATCGCTGCGACTTCCGCTGCGTCTACTGCATGGCGGAGGAGATGACCTTCCTGCCAAAGGCGGAGCTGCTGACGCTGGAGGAGCTGGACCGGCTGTGCAGCGCCTTCATCCGCTACGGCGTCGGCAAGCTGCGCCTGACCGGCGGCGAGCCGCTGGTCCGGCGCGACGTGATGACGCTGATCCGCAACCTGTCGCGGCATCTCGGCACCGGCGCGCTGGAGGAGCTGACGCTGACCACCAATGGCAGCCAGCTCGCGCGCCATGCCGAGGACCTGGCCGCCTGCGGCGTTCGCCGGATCAATGTCAGCCTCGACACGCTGGACCCGGCCAAGTTCCTCGCCATCACCCGTTGGGGCAAGTTCGAGAAGGTGATGGACGGCATCGCCGCCGCCAAGGCCGCCGGCATCAAGGTCAAGATCAACGCCGTGGCGCTGAAGGGCGTCAATGACGACGAGTTCGATTCGCTGATCCGCTGGTGCGGCGAGAACGGCCACGATCTGACGCTGATCGAGGTGATGCCGATGGGCGACATCGGCGGCGAGGATCGGCTGGACCAGTATCTGCCGCTGTCGCAGGTGCGGGCCGACCTCGCCCGGCGCTGGACCCTGACCGATACCGATTATCGCACCGGCGGGCCGGCGCGCTATGTCCGGGTCGAGGAGACGGGCGGGCGGCTCGGCTTCATCACCCCGCTCACCCATAATTTCTGCGAGAGCTGCAATCGGGTGCGGCTGACCTGCACCGGCACCCTGTACATGTGCCTCGGCCAGGACGACGCCGCCGATCTGCGGGCGCCGCTGCGCGCCGACCCGACCGATGCGGCACTGGAGACCGCGATTCGCGAGGCCATCCTGCGCAAGCCGAAGGGACATGACTTCTTCATCGACCGCCGCCACACGCAGCCCGCCGTGGCGCGGCACATGAGCGTGACCGGGGGATAGTCCCGCCGGTCACAGCGTGAGCATCAGGATGGTCCCCGACAGCGCCGTGCCGGCGGTCACCACCGCGAAGCTCAGGCCGCACCGGGACAGCAGCACGGCCACCGTTGCGAACACTCCCACCAAAGCCGGAATCATCATCCAACTGCCCTCCCTCTGCGGCGTTCCCCGTTGATGACCCGGCCACTCTCCCGCACCTCCCGTGAAACGACCGTGAACGGCCGCTTCACGCTGCCTCACGGCCGGGGTGGACCGCGGCTCCACTTCGATTACAGTCACCGGCCATGACACTCGCTTCCCCCGATCCGGCCCCGCCGCGCATGGCGATCCTCGCCGCCGACACCGCCGAGGCCCTGGCGGCCCAGGCCCGGCTCGTCGCCCGCTGGGGGCAGCACGCCCCGGAATCGGCGGACGTCATCGTCGCCCTGGGCGGCGACGGCTTCCTGCTGGAGACGCTGCATCGCTGCGTCGAGCGGCGCCGGCCGATCTACGGCATGAACTGCGGCTCGGTCGGCTTCCTGCTGAACGATTTCCAGGAAGAGGATCTGGCCAGCCGGGTAGCGGCGGCGCGCACCGTGATCCTGCATCCGCTGCGGATGCGGGCGACCACGGTCGACGGCGCGATGCATGAGGCGCTGGGCATCAACGAGGTCTCGGTGCTGCGCCAGACGCGGCAGACCGCGAAGCTGCGAATCACAGTCGACGGCATCGTGCGCATGCCGGAGCTGATCTGCGACKGGGCGATCGTGTCGACCCCGGCCGGCAGCACCGCCTACAACCTTTCGGCGCATGGGCCGATCATCCCGCTCAGCGCCGGCATCCTGGCGCTGACTCCGATCAGCGCCTTCCGGCCGCGGCGCTGGCGCGGCGCCCTGCTGCCGCAGCGCGCCAAGATCGTGCTCGACATGCTGGAGCTGCCGAAGCGTCCGGTCAGCGCCGTCGCCGATTCGACCGAGGTGCGCGACGTGGCGCGGGTCGAGATCGCCGAGGACCGCTCGGTGTCGCTGCATCTGCTGTTCGATCCGGGCAAGACGCTGGAGGAGCGGATCCTGAAGGAGCAGTTCGAGCCCTGATCCGCGCGACCCGCCCCGGGTCGCCCCCCAGCTGCCGCCTCGCTGCGATTCCGCCACAAAGTTCCGGTGAAATAATCCGGCCTGCCCTGTGGCCGCTATGGCACACTGCGGCCACGCCAAGAGGAGCGGAATTTCATCATGCCGATTTCGCCGTTTGCGATCATTGTCCTGGCCATCCTGGTCCTGGCGATCGTCGTCATCTTCATGGGCGTCAAATCGGTGCCCCAGGGCCGCGAATGGACGGTGGAGCGGTTCGGCCGCTACACCCGCACCCTGCGTCCCGGCCTGAACCTGATCGTCCCCTTCGTCGACCAGATCGGCGCCAAGCTGTCGATGATGGAGACGGTGCTGGAGGTGCCGCAGCAGGAGATCATCACCCGCGACAACGCCATGGTGACGGTCGACGGCGTGATCTTCTACCAGGTGCTGGACGCGGCCAAGGCGGCCTATGAGGTCGGCAGCCTCGAAACCGCGATCATCAACCTGACCATGACCAACATCCGCACGGTCATGGGCTCGATGGACCTGGACGAGCTGCTGTCCAACCGCGACCAGATCAACGTCAAGCTGATGAAGGTTGTCGACGACGCCACCGAACCCTGGGGCGTCAAGGTCACCCGCATCGAGATCCGCGACATCACCCCGCCGCGCGACCTGGTCGAGAGCATGGGCCGGCAGATGAAGGCCGAGCGCGACCGCCGCGCCACCATCCTCGAGGCCGAGGGCACGCGGCAGGCTCAGATCCTGCGCGCCGAGGGCCTGAAGCAGGCGGCGATCCTGGAGGCCGAGGGCCGGCGCGAGGCGGCGTTCCGCGACGCCGAGGCACGCGAGCGCTCGGCCGAGGCCGAGGCCAAGGCGACCGGCATGGTCAGCGAGGCCATCGCCAATGGCAGCGTCCAGGCGCTCAACTACTTCGTCGCCACCAAATATGTCGATTCGCTGAAGGCGATGGCCAGCGCGCCGAACCACAAGGTGCTGTTCCTGCCGCTCGACGCCGCCAATGTGATCGGCGCCATCGGCGGCATCGCCGAGATCGCGCGCGAGGCGTTCGGACGCGACGGTGCACCGCCGACCGCATTGCCGCCCCGCAGGCCGCCGGCCGATCCCGCCGCGCCGGCGCCCGAGGGCGGGCCGTGGGGGCCGAAGGCATGATCGTGCAGGGGCCGGAATTCTGGTGGTGGTGGATCGCCGGCGTGGTGCTGCTGATCCTCGAGGTGATGGCGCCCGCCACCTTCTTCCTCTGGCTCGCCATCGCCGCCGGCATCGTCGGCCTGCTGTCCTGGGTGATCCCGGCGATCGGCTGGGAATTCCAGGTGTTGATCTTCGCCGTGCTGTCGATCGTCAGCGTCGTGGCATGGCGCGTCTGGCTGAAGCCGCACACCGAGGCCAGCGACCAGCCGACGCTGAACCGCCGTGGCGAGCAGTATGTCGGCCGCATCGTGACGCTGACCGAACCGATCGCCAACGGCGTCGGCCGCATCCGGATCGCGGACGCGACCTGGGCCGTGGAAGGCCCGGACCTGCCCGCCGGCACCCGCATCCGCATCGCCGCCGTGGTCGGGACCCGGTTCAGGGTCGAGCAGGATTTCGGATAGGCGCAGCTTCGGCTCGAGACCGCGAACCCGTATCTAGGTCTGCTTGTCCGACATCAGCCACGGATCGATCAGCGGTACATTCATCGGTTCGAAGTCGCGGACATTACGGGTGACCACCGTGAAGCCGTGGACCAGGGCCGTGGCCGCGATCAGAGCGTCGGTGACGGGGCGTCGATCGGGAACCTGCAACGATGCGCACCGCCGCACCACAGGCAGATCGACTGGCAGGATCCGGCCGTCGAACGCCGTCAGGACCCGCTCCTCGATCCAGCGTCGCAGCAGCTCGCCTTGTGTCGGGTCCCGGCGGGTCACCGACAGCCGCCCTTGGTCGAGTTCCAGGATCGTGATCGCCGACAGATAGAGATCGGCCGCAGGCACTGAGGCCAGCCACGCCATGACGCTGGGCCGGGCACCACCCCGCTTCCGCGTCTCCGATACGACGTTGGTGTCGAGCAGGAAACTCATTCGAGGTCGGGTGTGCGCGATACGATGTCGATTCGCGGCGGATCGACATCGATGTCCTCCGTTCCCGGAAGGTCGAGCAGGTCGAGGATGGAGGGTTGGCGCCCAGTTAGCTTGCGATAGGTGTCATGGTTCATCAATACATAGGCCGGCTTGCCGCGATCGGTGATGACGACAGGCGCCCGATCGGCCTCTCGCTTGGCGCGGCTGACGTCCTGGTTGAACTCACGGCTGGAGATCTTCGTCATCGCACTCCTCGCCACTGCATGTAGCTACGATACTACATCCTGTGGACGATATGAAGGACGGCTCACACCCCTCTTAATGCCTCATCGATCGCGGCGATCTGCGGCAGGCCGCCGGGGATCAGGTGGATCAGGGCGTTGAAGGCGTGGATCATGCCGGGCGCCATGACATAGGTCACCGGCACCTTCGCCTCCTTCAGCATCCGGGCATAGACCCGCGCCTCGTCGCGCAGCGGGTCGCATTCCGCCGCCAGCACGAAGGTCTTCGGCAACCGCGCCGGAATCGGGTGCAGGATCGGCGAGGCCAGCGGGTGGTCCGGCGCCTCGTCCGGCCCGAGATAGCATTGCCGGAACCATTCGAGGTCGACCCGGTCCTGGCCGTAGCCCTCGCCGTAGTCCAGCACCGAATGCTGGCTCATGGTCATGTCGAGCCAGGGGCACAGCAGATAGGTCAGGGCTATGCGCGGCCCGTTCTCGGTCGCCGCCAGCCGGCTGATCGCGGCGGCCAGGCCGGCGCCGGAGCTGGTGCCGCCGACCATCAGCCGGCGCGGATCGCCACCGAAGCTCGCAGCGTGATGCGCGGCCCAGAGCAGCGCGTCATAAGCGTCGTCGATCGCCGCCGGGAACGGATGGTCGGGGCCGAGGCGGTAGCTGGCCGAGATCACCAGCGCCGGGGTGTTGGCGGCGATCCGCCGGGCCTCGTCCTCACTCTCCTCGATGCCGCCGAGGACATAGCCGCCGCCATGGAAATACRGCGCCACCGGCAGCGGGCGCGTCCCGGCCCCTCTCGGCCGCAGGATGCGCAGCCGGCGGGGGCCGGCCCGGCCCTCGATCTCATAATCCTCGACGAGGTCCATCTCCGGCAGCTTCGGCATCCGCGACAGCGTCAGCTCGCTGAACATCGCCCTTGCCCGGTCCGCCCCGATATCGGCCCAAGACTGGATGCTCGTCTTCTCCCGCCAGCGCTCCATCGCCTCCAGATACGCCTCGCAGTCGGGATGCAGGATCATCAAGAACTCCGGATCGACGGAACGGCCCCTCGGACGCCAAGTAGCATCCTCGGATGCCCGGCCGAAACGCTCAGCGTGCGACCATCGTTCCGATGACGGGCGCCCAGAGCACGTCGTCGATGTGGTCAGCCCCGGTCGCGAGCATCACCAGGCGATCGAACCCTAGCGCGATCCCGCTGCAATCGGGAAGGCCACCGCCGCGGTCCGGGTCCAGCGCCGCCAGGAAGTCCTCATCGATCGGGTAGCGCATGCCGTAGAGCTGCTGCTTCAGGTCCATGTCGGCCTCGAACCGCGCCCGCTGGGCAGCGGCGTCGGTCAGCTCGCCGAAGGCGTTCGCCAGCTCCAGCCCGGCGACATAGAGCTCGAATCGTTCGGCGGTGCGCGGGTCGGCCGGGTTCGGCCGGGACAGCGCCGCCATCGACAGCGGGTAGTCGGTCAGGACACAGGGGCTGCCGAGGCCGAGCCGGGGCTCGATCCGTTCCAGGAACACGCGGAAGAACAGGTCGTCCCAGCGGTCGCCGTCACGCGCGGGAATGCCGATCGCGGTGGTCGCGGCGTTCAGCAGGGCCAGGTTGGGATCGAGCGGGTCCGGCGCCGTCGCCAGCAGGTCGATGCCGGCGAACTCCAGGAACGCCTCCTGCACCGTCAGCACCCGCCATTCGGCGAAGGGGTCGCACTCCTGTCCCCGCCAGCTCAGCCGGTCGTTCCCCGCGGCCCGCGCCGCCGCCTGGAACAGGGCGCGGCAATCGTCGATCAGCACCCGGTACCCCTCCCCCGCCCGGTACCATTCGATCATGGTGAATTCCGGGTGGTGAGTGGCCGACCGCTCGGCGTTGCGGAACACGTGGCTCATCTGGAAGATCCGCTCCAGCCCGGCCGCGAGCAGCTTCTTCATCGCGAATTCGGGGCTGGTGTGCAGGTAGAGGCGTTGCGCGTCGTCCGGATGCGGCCCGCGCAGCTCGGTCGCGAAGGCGACCAGATGCGGCTCCAGCCCCGGCGAGACCTGCAGCGCCGGGGTGTCGACCTCAAGGAAGCCGCGCTCGGCGAAGACCTGCCGCACCGCGGCGGTGATCCGCGCCCGCGCCTCCAGATAGGGCCGCTTGCGGGCATAGACGCCGCTCTGCCACCAGCGGCCGCGCAAGCCCCGAATGCCCGGTTCCGTCGTCATGGTCCTGTCCGATCCAGTCATGCCGCTTCGATAGCAGGTCGCGTGACGCGGCGCAGCGTTGCCGTCGCAGCGCCGACTCGACGTTGCCCTTGGCGGGACTTGCTGCTAGGGTCCGCGCCCATCGCGCCGCCCTGTCGTGCCGCCCCGGCGCGCCAGTGGGGCGCGAAACGCATTTATCTGCAGAAGATCCGCCATGAAGGTCAACGCCATCACGATCCGGCCCGGCAACGTCCTCGAATACGAGGGCAAGCTGATGCTGGTGACCAAGATCGAGATCATTCAGCCGGGCAAGGGCAACGCCGTCATCCAGGTCGAGATGCGCGACGCCCGCACCGGCACCAAGACGCAGCAGCGGTTCCGCACCCAGGAGACGGTCGAGCGGGCCCGGCTGGACGAGCACGAGATGCAGTTCCTGTACCAGGAAGGCGATCACTTCACCTTCATGGACAATGAGAGCTTCGAGCAGACCCAGGTGCCGGTCGACGTGGTCGGCGAGCCGGCGCGCTTCCTGCAGGAAGGCATGGTCTGCACCGTGACGATGTATGAAGGCTCGCCGCTGTCGCTGGAGCTGCCGCAGACCGTCACGATGGCGATCGCCGAGGCCGATCCGGTGGTCAAGGGGCAGACCGCCTCCTCCTCCTACAAGCCGGCGGTGCTGGAGAACGGCACACGCGTGATGGTGCCGCCGCACATCGCCTCGGGCACCCGGATCGTCATCAACACGGCGGACGGCACCTATCTCGAGCGCGCGAAGGACTGATCTCCCCTTATGGCCGGACGTTCCCCCCTCATCACCGTCATGATCCGCGCGGCCCAGAAGGCCGGGCGCGGCCTCGTCCGCGATTTCGGCGAGGTCGAAAATCTGCAGGTCAGCCGCAAGGGCCCCGCCGACTTCGTGTCGGCCGCGGACCTCAAGGCCGAGGCGACCCTGCGCGAGGAGCTGACCCGCGCCCGCCCGCGCTTCGGCTGGCTGATGGAAGAAGGCGGCGTGGTCGAGGGCGAGGACAAGGACCGGCGCTGGGTCGTCGACCCGCTCGACGGCACCACCAACTTCCTGCACGGCATCCCGCATTTCGCGATCTCGATCGCGCTGGAGCAGGAAGGCGTGCCGGTGGCCGGCGTGATCTACAACCCGGTGAGCGACGAGCTGTACTGGGCCGAGAAGGGTGCCGGCGCCTTCCTGAACGACCGGCGCATGCGCGTCTCCGCCCGCAAGAACCTGCCGGACGCGCTGATCGGCACCGGCATGCCCTTCATGGGCCGCGGCGACAGCGTCGCCTATCAGCGCGAGCTGGCGATGATCATGCCGCATGTCGCCGGCATCCGCCGCATGGGCGCGGCGTCGCTTGACCTCGCCTATGTCGCCGCCGGCCGCTTCGACGGCTTCTGGGAAGCCGGGCTGAACCCGTGGGACATCGCCGCCGGCATCGTCATGGTGCAGGAGGCCGGCGGCTTCGTCACCGACATCGACGGCAAGGGCCCGGCCCTGACCGCGGAGACGGTGGTGGYCGGCAATGCGCTGATCCACAAGACCCTGGCCATGGCGATGGCCAAGGCCCGCGCCCCGCGCGCGCCGAAGGCCGCCGCCGCCTCCTAGCCAGCCTTTGTGCTAAAGGCGGCCCAACCATCGCCGCTTGGCGATTGTTTCGCCCTCCTCCGCTAGGCTATGGTCCGCCCCGTTGCATGCGGGTGTATGATCCATGGTCCGTAGCGTTGTGAGGTTCGGCTTGGCCCACCGTCAGCAGATCGTCCAGCGGGCGTGGGCCCGCATGGCGGTCCTGGTCCTTCCCGCTGCCCTGATCGTCGGGGCAGCGACCGCGAGGGCGGAGGATCCGCTCGCCGCCGGCGACCTGCCGCTCGACACCCGCATCCTGACCCGCGGCGAGACCGCGCCGCCCGCGGCACTGCCGGTGCCGACCTCGGCCGGGCCGGTGACCGGCCCGATCCCGTTCCTGGAGCCGGACCAGCCCGCCATCCCGTCCCTGCCCGGCCTGGTCGACGAGCCGGCGCCGGCCTATGACGCCGACGTGGTGGTCAGGGGCGCCGGCTTCGCCGACCCGAACGTCAAGGCCAAGGCCGTGCCGGGGATGGCCCCGGGCGACATGGTCGGCCTGATCGTCGGCGACGGCTTCCGCATCCGCTTCACCCCCGGCACCGAGGAGATCGGCACCGAGGCCGGCGACCTGCTGTCCGGCCTGGTCGAGCGGCTGGCCGCCGACGGCGCCAGCCAGATCGAGATCAGGTCCTATGCCGGGGCCAAGCCGGACCCGGCCAATGCCCGCCGCCTCTCGCTCAGCCGGGCGCTCAACATCCGCTCCTTTCTGATCGACCGCGGCGTCGACGGCAAGCGCATCGCCCTGCGCGCGCTCGGCAACACCTCGCCGCCGGACCAGCCCGCGGACCGCGTCGACCTCCGGATCCAGTAGAGAGCCCCCGATGTCGATCACCGCCCTGGCATCCCGCCCGACCTCGATACGCCCGGCGATGTCCAGCCCGCGGCGGTACCTGGTCCGGATGACGGCCTTCGTCGTCATCGTCGCCATCGTCGCCGCGGTGCTGGGGCCGGGCGTGTCCACGGCCTTCATGGCCAATCCGGCGCTGAACGGCGTGATCCTGGCCACCACCGTGTTCGGCATCGTGTTCTGCTTCCGGGCGGTCCTGAACCTCGAGCCCGACATCCGCTGGATCGAGGCGCATCTGGCGCAGCGCGCCCAGGGCGGCCGGATCGCACCGGTGCAGCCGCGCCTGCTGGCCCCGATCGCCCGGGTGATCGCCGAGCAGCAGGGCGAGCTCAGCCTGTCGCCGATGGCCTTGCGCTCCCTGCTCGACGCCATCGGCGCCCGGCTCAGCGAAAGCCGCGAGATCTCGCGCTACCTGATCGGCCTGCTGATCTTCCTCGGCCTGCTCGGCACCTTCTGGGGCCTGTTGGAGACGGTGCGCTCGGCCAGCGGCGTGATCGCCGGGCTGGACATGGAGGCCGCAGATCCCACCGCCGCCTTCGCCACGCTGAAGCACGGGCTGGAGGCGCCGCTGACGGGCATGGGCACCGCGTTCAGCGCCTCGTTGTTCGGCCTCGCCGGCTCGTTGGCCCTGGGCTTTCTCGAGCTGCAGGCGAGCCAGGCGCAGAACCGCTTCTACAACGAGCTCGAGGACTGGCTGTCGGCCAACACCCGCCTCTCCTCCGGCCCGCAGCAGGGCGGCTATGAGATCGAGGCCGGCGAGCCGGTGTTCCCGGCCTACATCGAATCGGTGGTGGCCCAGACCGCGGAGAATCTCGACGCGCTGCGCCGCCTGACCGTGCAGGCGGAGGAGGAGCGCCGTGGCCAGGGCGGCGCGCTCGGCGCCGTCGCCGGCCAGCTGGCAGCCATCGACGACCATCTGCAGGGCCAGCAGGCGATGACGGCCAGGCTGGCCGAGGGCCAGGCGGCGACCGCCGCGGTGCTGGGCCGTCTCGCCACCGCGCTCGAATCCGACCGCTTCGGCATCGACGAGCCGACCCGCCAGCACATCCGCAGCCTGGACACCACGATGCGCCGGATGATCGAGGAGATGTCGACCGGCCGGATCCAGCTCTCCGGCGAGATCCGGGGCGAGATCAAGCTGCTGGCCCGCACCATCGCCGCCCTGGCCGAAGGCTCCGAGGGGCGCTGAGAGAGCATGGCGATGCGCGGCCGGTTCTCCTTCAACGAACGACGCCAGATCGATGTCTGGCCGGGCTGGGTCGACGCGCTGTCGTCCCTGCTTATGGTCGTCATCTTCCTGCTGATGGTGTTCCTGGCCTCGCAATTCTACCTGTCGACGGTGGTCAGCGGCCGCGACGAGACGGTCGGCCGGCTGAACCGCCAAGTCTCCGAGCTGACCGACCGGCTGGCGCTGGAGCAGGACAGCGGGCGCGACCTGAAGACCCGCATCGACCGCCTGTCCGCCGACCTCGACGGCAGCGCCCGCGAGCGGACCGATCTCGGCAACCGCCTCGCCGCCGTGCAGCAGGACCGCGACGCCATCGACCGGCAGCTGCGCGACGCCCTCGCCCAGGTCGAGACCTTGGCCGGTGGCACCACCGATCGCGACGCCCAGCTGCAGGAGGCGACGCGCGTGATCCGGGACAACCAGGCGACGATCGAGCGGCAGCGGCGCGAGCTGGCCCAGCTGCAATCCGACCTGGCGACGCTGCGCACCGGCACCCAGGACCGCGACCTGACGGTCGGCAACCTCTCGACCGCGCTGGAGGCCAGCCGC
This sequence comes from Inquilinus sp. YAF38, assembly GCF_052113205.1. Classification (NCBI taxonomy): domain Bacteria; kingdom Pseudomonadati; phylum Pseudomonadota; class Alphaproteobacteria; order Rhodospirillales; family Rhodospirillaceae; genus Inquilinus; species Inquilinus sp. YAF38. Next base: position 18,424 of record NZ_JBFRCU010000111.1, read on the forward strand.
AAGGAGGCCTCGGATCTCGGCGCCGAGCTCGACCGCACCCGGACCAACCTCGACCGCACCCAGGCCGAGCGGGACCGCGCCCAGCAGGATTTGAAGGCCGGGCAGGAACGCGCACGGGCACTGGAGACGCAGCTCACCGCGTCGCAGCAGGACGTCAAGGCCGGGCAGGAGCGCGCCCAGGCGCTGGAGACACAGCTCGCCACGTCGCAACAGGACGTCAAAGCCAGGCAGGACCGCGCCCAGGCGCTGGAGAGGCAGCTCACCGCGTCCCAGCAGGACGTCAAGGCCGGGCAGGAGCGCGCCCGGGCGCTGGAGACGCAGCTCGCCACGTCGCAGCAGGATGTGCAGGCCGGACAGCAGCGCGCCCAGACGCTGGAGTCTCAGGTCGCCGCCTCGCAGAAGGACGTGCAGGACCTGACCGCCCGGATCGCGCAGCTCGACTCCCGCATCGCCGAGCTCAGCGGCACGCTCGACCGCGCCACCACGGCGCTGGCGACCGAGAAGACGACCAGCGAAAGCGAGCGCAGCCGTGGCGAGCAGCTGGCGGCCGAGGCGGCGGCGCTGCGCCGGCAGCTGTCGGATATCGAGGGCACGCTGCGCGATTCGGAGAAGACGGTCAGCGACAAGGATGTCGAGATCGCCAATCTGACCTCGCGCCTGAACCAGGCACTGGTGCGCCGGGTCGACGAGCTCAGCCGCTCGCGCTCCGCCTTCTTCGGCAAGCTCCGCGACGTCCTCGGCGACCGGCCGGACGTCCGCGTTGTCGGCGACCGCTTCGTGTTCCAGTCGGAACTGCTGTTCCCGGTCGGGTCGGCCGATCTGCAGCCGGGCGGCGAGGAGCAGCTGGCCACCTTCGCCGGGACGCTGAAGCGAATCGCGGCCCAATTCCCGCCCGATGTCGACTGGCTGCTGCGCATCGACGGCCACACCGACCGGCAGCCGATCACCGGCGGCCCGTTCCCGACCAATTGGCAGCTGTCGACCGCCCGGGCGCTGTCGGTGCTGAACTACCTGTCGAGCCAGGGCATTCCGCCGCAGCGCATGGCGGCCGCGGGATTCGGCGAGTGGCAGCCGCTCGACACCGGCAACACGCCCGAGGCCTATCGCCGCAACCGCCGCATCGAGCTGCGCCTCGACCAGCGCGGCGACAGCGGCCCGGACACCGCGGCCCCGGCGCAGTGAACCGGCGGAAAAGCGTTGCGTCGGGTTTCGCACGCCCGTAATCATCCCGGACCCCGGGGCCGCAGCCCCGGCAGGAATGAAGGGTGCAGAATGAAGAAGCTCCTGGCCGGTGTCGCGGCGGCTGCTGTGTTGCTTGGATCCGTGCAGGCGGCGCAGGCCGCCAATGTGCCGATCTGGATCGGCATCGGTTCGGCCGCGATCCTCGCCGCCGGCATCCTCGGCGAGAGCTCGGACATCGGCGACATCCGCGTCGGCAACGGCGCCACCGACCTGCCGCTGTCGCTGACGCTCGGGGCCGGCTACTACAACATCCTGAACGACAAGGGCGACAAGGATCACGAGGACCGTGACAAGGAGGGCGCCGGCATCGGCCGGGTGGAGCTGCGCTTCAATGAGCAGTTCCTGCGCATTCGGCCCTTCATCGGCATCGAGGCCAACACCGAATCGGCCACTTATTTCTATGGCGGCGGCATGCTCGACGTCCGCTTCGGCCCGCACTTCATCCTGTCGCCGAACGCCGCGGTCGGCGCCTATTTCAACGGCGACGGCCGGGACATGGGCTCGACCGTCGAATTCCGCACCGGCGTCGAGGCGGCCTGGGAGTTCGATAACCGGATGCGGATCGGCGCGGCCTTCCATCACATCTCCAACGCCGGCATCGGCGATGTGAATCCGGGCGTCGAGACCCTGACGCTGAACTTCTCGATCCCGCTGAACTGAGCGGCCGCTCACAAGTCCTAACGGGCGGATCTTCTCCACTCCTGCTTGGATGGCGGCCGCACGCCAAGCAGGAGTCGCCAGATGAAACCCGCCCGTATCGCCCTGTTCGGGGCCGTCCTCGCATCCTCCGTGGTCGCCGCTGTCGCATTGGCCGCGCCGGGCGGCAGCCCGGACAATGCCTCGCCGATCTACGGGGTCACGATCCCCGAGGGCTACCGGCAATGGCCGTTCATCGCGCCGGCGCATGAGACCGATCCGCTGAACGAGCTGCGCGTCGTGGTCGGCAACCCGACGGCGATCAAGGCCTATCAGGACGGCACCCTGCCCTTCCCCGACGGCACCATCCTGGTCAAGCTGGCCTGGAAGCATGTCCAATCCACCGAGTTCGCGCCGGCCTACATCCCCGGCGCGGCGACGACAGTGCAGGTCATGGTCAAGGATTCGAAGCGCTACGCCGACACCGGCGGCTGGGGTTTCGGCCGCTTCATCGACGGCAAGCCGGTCGACCAGGCCCAGCACGAGACCTGCTTCGCCTGCCACGAGGCCGGGGTGAAAAACCATGATTACGTCTTCACCCGGTTTGCTCCGTAAGGACGGACTGCCGCCCATCCGCGGCAGTTCGCGACATTTGGGTTGCCTCTTCCACTTGGCGAGACCCTTTCGCAACACCCACCCCTCGTTCGTCATTGCGAGGAGGCGAAGCCGACGAAGCAATCCAGGGGCCGATGCGAGCGGCCCTGGATTGCTTCGCTTCGCTCGCAATGACGGTATTGGGAATTTCGAAAGGGTCTCGCCTTGCGGCAGAAGCGACGCCTCCTATCGGCGGCCGTGGCCGACGTCGCCGATGCTCATGGCGAGGATGCGGCTGATCTCGGTCAGGTCGCGGCCCGATTCCACCGACCAGCGGTTGAAGGCCTGCTGCATGGTCTTGAAGTCGCCCTTGCCGCCCGGCGGCTTGGCCAGGACGCCTTCGCGGATCAGCGCGGCCACCACATCGCCGGTCGGGATGAAGGCCGGCTTGCCGATCGCCCGCAGGAAGCGCATGCCGGTGTCGCCGCCGAGGCGATTGCCGCGCTTCTTCAGGACCTCCAGCAGGCCGACATAGTCGGCATCCGGCCAATCGGCGAGAAATGTCGCGGCGCTGCCATGCTCGGCCGCCAGGTCCAGCAGGAATTGGGCGTTGGCGACAACCGATTGGATCTTGGCGCCATGCCGGACGATGCGGCTGTCCTGCAGCAGCCCGTCGGACCGCTCTTCCGACAGTGCGGCACAGCGGTGCGGATCGAAGCCGTCGAAGGCGGCCTCGAAGCCGTCCCATTTCGCGGCGATCACCTTGGAGGCGAAGCCGGCATTGAAGATGCGCCGGGTCATCTCCGCCAGGATGCGGTCGTCCGGCGTCGCGGCGATCTCGGCGGGCGTCCGCGATTTCGTCTCGGCGAGGGCGCGTTCGAGCACGTCCATGCCACCGCGGCGCTCGGCCGCCAGCGCGACGATTTTGGCGAAATCCCCCATGCCCGCATTCCTCCAGTTCGGCGCAGGCGGACAGAAGAGCCTCTCCATCCGCATCGATCCAGAGGAAAATCCGGACCGCTGCGCCGCGCCGACGCCGCGGCCGCTCACCCGGTGTCGGGTGCGGTTTTGGTGTGGAGCCAGGGATGGGGGTCGATGCCGAGGGAGCGTGAGAGGCGCTCGGCGATGGTGTAGGTGGTCTCGGTATCGAACCAT
>NZ_JBFRCU010000112.1:0-21822 GCF_052113205.1 Inquilinus sp. YAF38
CCCAGCACCAGGGCCGCGCCGCCATACAGCCGGGCCAGCCGCAGCGCCCGCGCCACCTTGCGCTGGACGCCGAGCCGCGCCTCCTCCGCCTCGATCGCCGCGATCTGCTCCGGCGCGGCATGCCAGCGCCGCCATTCCCGGGTCATGTCGAAGGGCGGCACGTCGATTACCTTGCGGGCGATCCAGTCGCCCCGGTATGCGGCGTCGAGTTGCCCGCGGTCCTGCAGCACCAGGCCGAAGCGGTCATGCGCCAGCTTGTCCTTGGCGGTGGACAGCCCGGCAATGAGGTTGATCAGCGTATCCAGGAACAAGGCCGGCCTCCAAAGTCCCGAGTGGTTCAAAGCGCTTGCTCCTCCCCGTCATTGCGGGGAGGCGGAGCCGACGAGCCGATCCCGGGCGCCGGCGCGTGCGGCCCCTGGAACGCTTCGCTTCGCTGCGCTCGCAATGACGGCGGTCGCTCCGGCTTGCCCTCAGCCGAGCGTCCCGACCCAGCGCATCGAGGTGTCGTAGGTGCTGTGTCTCAGGCCCTCGATGGCGTAGCGCAGGGCGTCGATGGCGTGGTTCTCGCGGTCCTCGAGCCGCGGCTGCAGCTCGCCGGTGTGCCGGTCGGTCCGATAGCTGTACAGGGCCAGCTCGTCGATCAGGTGCCGGCAGCGCGGATGCACCAGGATGTCGTGGTTCTGCAGGAAGGCGACCCCCTCCTCGACCGACCCTGCCCCCTTGGTCGCCCCCACGATGTTGCCGAAGCCGTAGCGCTGCATGTAGCTGATCGTCTCCGGCCGGGCGCTGTCGGCGATGATCGGCCATGTCCGCGCCTCCGGGATGGTATCGAAGAGATCCGGCGTCCGGTCGATCTCGCAGCCGACCTGATAGGCCTCGTGGTCGACGAACAGCGTCCGGCCCTGCACGAAGCAGCGCACCAGCACCGTCGGGTCGCGGGCGAAGCCCCAGTCGGCGCCGAACAGGAACTGCGCATCGGCCGGCGTCTCGAACGTCTCCACCCGCCAGTTCTTGAACACCCGCGCCTCGCTGACGGTGCGATAGCCGCCCAGCCAGACATGCTGGTACTTGTCCGGATCGCGCTGCCGGTCCCACTCCATCTCCGCCAGCAGCACCGCCGGGAAATGCGGGTTGTCGGACCATTTCACCGGCACCAGCACGGCATCCGGCGGCGGCACCGGGCCCCGGAACAGCACATCGACCGGATCCTTCGGCCGCGTCGGGTTCCAGGAGAACCACAGCTCCGACCCCTTCTTGCGGATGGTCGGGCGCAGCAGCTCCAGGCTGCGGGCCGACAGGGCCTGCGCTTCCTCGACCCAGGCGATGTCATAGCCCTCGAGCGACTTGATCGACTCCGCCGTGTGGTTCTGCATGCCCTGGAAGATGATGCGGCCCCCCTGTGGCCCCAGGATCCGCTCGGCTTGCACCCGGAAGTGACCGCCGGCGCCCAGCGCCTGGATCTTGTCCTCGACCAGCCGCTTCACCGACTGGTCCAGCGACCGCTGCACCTCGCGGATGCACACCGCCCGCAGCGGCGCCGCCTCGATGCAGCGCCGCACCAGCAACTCGGCGAAGACATGTGACTTGCCGGAGCCGCGGCCGCCATAGGCGCCCTTGTACCGCGCCGGGCGCGTCAGCGGATCGAACGCGGGCGTCAGCTGGAGCGGCGGCAGGATCGTCACCGGCAGCACGGGCGCGGCCTCGGTTTCAGGCGGCAGACTCCCCAGTCGCTGGTAATGCCGCAGGAGCTCCTCCTGCTGCTCGGGGCTGCCGCCGCGCTTTTCGATCACGGCCCTGATGCCGCTCAACAGCGACTTGACCGCGTCCACCGCCACCGGCAACCGCCGCAGCCGCCGCCGCTCATCGAGCTGCAGGGCCAGGATCAGGACATGGGGCTTCCGCAGCAGCTTCGATCCATAGTCCTTGGCGTCGGACCTCGCATAACCCGCCTTGCGAACCGCGTCGGCACCATTGCCCAGGCGGACTATGAACCAAGCGAAACGGCACTGCCGCCAGTTCGGCTTTGTCAGCTCACTTGCCATGCGGTCCACGCTCCCCCGCTCCGAAACGACAGCGCCCGCCGCGGCGGTGCCGGGCGGGCGCAACTCTCTGACTGTGCCTGAACTATGCCACRYGGTGCGGCATCGCGTCAAGAACAAAGATCGAACATGCCACGCGACGGGCTGATCCGGTCGCCGGCGCGGCCGGATCAGAGCACGAAGTCGGCGGCCACCGGCGACAGGATGCCGGTGAGGGCGATGGCGAAATCGGCCAGCTTGTCGCCGTTGACATCGCCCGAGATGATGGTCTTGCCGGCGTCGGTCCAGATGTGCAGCTGGCCGGCAACGCCGGTGAACGCCCCGGAACCGAGATAGGTGAAGGCCTGGTCGCCGGCGGCCCCGGTATTGGCGTCGATCAGCGACAGGTCGATCCTGTCGCCCTGGGCGTGGCTGAAATCGGTGATCAGGTCGCGGCCCGCCGCCGTCGACGGGCTTTCCGTCGTCGTGACGAAGATGAAGCTGTCGGCACCGGCGCCCCCAGTCAGCTGGTCCATGGCGCTGCCGCCATGGAGCAGGTCGTTGCCGGCGCCGCCGTCGAGCAGGTCGTGGCCGCCCGCGCCGTCGAGCGCATCGTTGCCGTTGAAGCCGTTCAGCTGGTTGACGCTGCCATTGCCGATGATCGTGTCGTTGCCCTGGCTGCCGTTGATGTCCTCGATCGAGATCATGCCGCTTTCGGTCTGCAGGTTCAGGGTCACGCCGGACGAGCTGGCCCAGTAGGTGACCATGTCCCGGCCTTCGCCGCCGTCCAGGAGCGGTGCGCCGCCGCGGAGGATATCGTTGCCGCCCCAGCCCCGCAGCTCGCCGCCGTTGCCGGTGAGAACATCGTTGAACCGGCTGCCATTGACGCTCTCGATGCCGATCAGCACGTCGCCCTGTGCATCGCCCCCCGAGCAGGTGCCGTTTGCCAGGTTGACCGTGACCCCGGCTGCGCTGGTGTAGTAGCTGGCAATGTCATTGCCGCTGCTCCCGCTGAGACCGCCCTCACTGCCGTCCAGCCTGTCGGCACCCGCTCCACCCCTGAGGATATCATTCCCACGATCGCCATTCAGCACATCGTCGCCGTTGCTGCCGATCAGCAGATCGCGACCGGCGGTGCCTTCGACCTTCTCGATCGAGATGTAGGTGTCGCCTTCCGCCAGGCTGCCGGTTCCGTGCCCCTGCAACAGGTCGACCGTTACCCCGTCCGTGGTGTAGTAAAAACTTAAGGTGTCGAAACCCGTGCCGCCATTGAATATGTCGTTTCCATCTCCGCTGAAGAAAATGTCATCGCCGCCGTTACCATTCAGAATATTATCACCGGCAGAATCTTTCAGGATGTCATTGCCCTGACTGCCTTCGATATTTTCGATGGAGATCAGTGTGTCGCCGGCGGAATCACCCAGGAAGCCCTTTCCGGTTCCCAGGTTGACCTGCACCGCCCCGCCGCTGGCGGAGTAGCTGACGAGGTCGACGCCGGCGCCGCCGTCCAACTGGTCGCCACCGGACCCACCGCGCAGGATGTCGTCGCCATCATCGCCATAGAGGTAGCCGTGTCCAGACACGACATCGTTACCGTCTTCGCCGCTCAGGCTGACAATACCGGCTTGGCCGTTGAGGATATCGTTCCCATCCCCTCCGTACAGTCCGAAAGTGCCGGACGTAGCGGTCAGCACATCGTCCGCCGCACTGCCGATGAGATACTCCACCGAGATGAATGTGTCACCCTGAGCATCACCGCCCATGCCGGCACCAGTCGACAAATCGACAGTCACTCCTGCTGTGCTGGCGGTGTAGCTGGCGGTGTCCAAGCTGGCGCCTCCGTCCAGGACGTCCGCACCGGCGCCGCCGACCAGCAGGTCTGCGCCGTCGCCCCCGGTCAGCGTATCGCTGCCGGCGTCGCCGTAGAGCCAGTCGTTATTCCCCAGCCCCGAAAGCGTGTCGTTGCCGCCCAGGCCGTGCAGCTCGTCCTGCCAGTAGTTCGGGTCGATCACCGGGTCCCCGGTGGGCTGCGGCACCAGGATCTCCCCGTTTATCGTATCGTTGCCAGCGGTGCCAAAACGCGGTGCGGCGATCGCCATGGTCACTTTCCTCCCAAATGCATATCTAAACGCAGACGCGCCGCGTCCGAGCGCGGATCAGAGCACGAAGTCGGCGGCCACCGGGGACAGGATGCCGGTCAGGGCGATGGCGAAGTCCGCCAGCTTGTCGCCGTTGACGTCGCCCGAGACGATGGTTTTGCCGGCGTCGGTCCAGATGTGCAGCTGGCCGGCGACCCCGGTGAAGGCCCCGGTGCCGAGATAGGTGAAGACCTGGTCGCCGGCGGCCCCGGCATTGGCGTCGATCAGCGACAGGTCGATCCGGTCGCCCTGGGCGTGGCTGAAATCGGTGATCAGGTCGCGGCCCGCCGCCGTCGACGGGCTCTCGGTGGTCGTCACGAAGATGAAGCTGTCGGCCCCGGCGCCGCCGGTCAGCTGGTCCATGGCGCTGCCGCCATGGAGCTGATCGTTGCCGGCACCACCGTCGAGCAGGTCGTGGCCGCCCGCGCCGTCGATCGTGTCATTGCCGTTGAAGCCGTTCAGCAGGTTGACGCCGCCGTTGCCGATGATCGTGTCGGCGGCCTGGCTGCCGTTGACGTCCTCGATCGAGATCAGGTTGGTGTCGGTCTGCAGGTTCACGGTCCGGCCATACGCATAGTCCCAGTAGCTGACCAGATCCCTGCCTTCGCCGCCGTCCAGGATCATGGTGCTGGCATTCCCGGAGCCGAACCGCAGGATATCGTTGCCGCCCCAGCCGCGGAGCGCCGAGGTGGCGGGGGAGGAACCGCCGGTGAGGGCGTCGTTGAACTGGCTGCCGTTGACATAGTCGATGCCACTCAGGACATCGCCCTGCGCCTCGCCTCCCGTGCCGGTGCCGGTTGTCAGGTTGACCGTAACCCCGACCGCACTGGTGTAATAGCTGGCAGTGTCGAGCCCGGCGCTGCCGACGAGGATGTCGGCACCCGCCCCGCCACGCAGGAGATCATCACCGGCGCCGCCATCCAGAGTGTTATCGGCGTTGCTGCCGATGAGCACGTCATTGCCGTCATAGGCAAAGACCCGCTCGACCGAGATTAGAGTGTCGCCTTCCGCATAGCTGCCACTGCCGACTCCAGTCGTGAGATTGACTGTTACGGCTCCGCTGTAAGTATAACGAACGATGTCGTTGCCCGCGCCACCGTCGAGAGTATCACCACCATCGCCGCTATAAAACGTGTCATTGCCGCCAAAGCCTCTCAGAATATTGGCGTCGGTGGTATCGTAGACGATGTCATTTCCGTCGCCGCACTCGATGTTTTCGATGGAGGTCAAGCCATCGTCCCAGTTGCCATTGCCGAGAGTGAACGTCCGCCCCGTCGTGCTCCCGCGGAAGCTGACGGTGTCAGAGCCCTCACCGCCGTCGCCCCCATTGCCAATCAGGATATCGTCGCCGGCACCGCCATAGAGGAAGGCACCTCCGGACAGCACGTCGTTTCCAGCATCGCCAAGTAGCATGGCGCCGCTGCTTCCGGCGGTCAGGGTATCGTTTCCGCCGCCCCCTGACAGGAGGCTGGAGACGACAGAGGAGCCGGTCAGCACATCGTCCGCCGCGCTGCCCGTGAGGTACTCCACCGAGATGAAAGTGTCACCCTGGGCATCGCCACCCGTGGCCGAGCCGGTCGACAGATTGACCGTCACCCCGGCTGCGCTGTCGGCATAGCTGGCGGTGTCGTAGCCGGCGCCGCCGTCCAGGACATCCGCCCCGGCGCCGCCGACCAGCAGGTCGGTCCATTCGCCGCCCATCAGCGTGTCGACGCCGGCGCCGCCGTAGAGCGAGTCGTCGCCAACCTGCCCCAAAAGCGTGTCGTTGCCGGCATCACCGTAGAGCCAATCGTTGTTGCCCAGCCCCGAGAGCGTGTCGTTCCCGCCCAGGCCGTGCAGCTCGTCCTGCCAGTAATTCGGGTCGATGACCGGGTCCCCGGTGGGCTGCGGCACCAGGATCGCCCCGGTCATCGTATCGTTGCCCTCGGTGCCGAAACGCGGTGCGGCGATCGCCATGGTCGCTCTCCTTTCAAATCCTGATTATCCAAGCAGTCGCGCCCGGAGGTCCGAGCCTAGAGCACGAAGTCGGCGGCCACCGGCGACAGGATGCCGGTCAGGGCGATGGCGAAATCCGCCAGCTTGTCGCCGTTGACGTCGCCCGAGACGATGGTCTTTCCGGCGTCGGTCCAGATGTGCAGCTGGCCGGCGACCCCGGTGAAGGCCCCGGTGCCGAGATAGGTGAAGACTTGGTCGCCGGCGGCCCCGGCATTGGCGTCGATCAGCGACAGGTCGATCCGGTCGCCCTGGGCGTGGCTGAAATCAGTGATCAGGTCACGCCCCGCCACCGTCGACGGGCTTTCCGTGGTCGTAGCGAAGATGAAGGTGTCGGCGCCCGCACCGCCGGTCAGCTGGTCCATGGCGCTGCCGCCATGGAGCAGATCATTGCCGGCGCCGCCATCGAGCAGGTCGTGGCCACCCGCGCCGTCGAGCGCATCGTTGCCGTTGAAACCGTTCAGCAGGTTGACGCCGCCATTGCCGGCCAGCGTGTCGTCGGCCTGGCTGCCGTTGACGTCCTCGATCGAGACATAACGGGTGTCGGTCTGCAGGTTCACGGTCTGGCCGTCCGATCTGTGCCAGTAGGTGACCATGTCCCGGCCTTCGCCGCCGTCCATGATGATGTCGGCGCTGCCGCGGAGGATATCGTTGCCGCCCCAGCCCCGCAGCGCCTCGGTGTTGACATCGCCGGTGAGGGTGTCGTTGAACTGGCTGCCGTTGAGGTATTCGAAGGCGTACAGGACATCGCCCTGCGCATCGCCGCCCGTGCCTTTGCCGGACGACAGGTCGACCGTGACCCCGGCGGCGCTGGTGTAGTAGCTGACGGTGTCGAAGCCGCCGCCGCCGACGAGGAAGTCGGCACCCGCCCCGCCGCGCAGGAGATCATCGCCGTCGCCGCCTTCCAGTCGGTTATCGGCGCTGCTGCCGTTGAGCACGTCATTGCCGGAACCGGCGTAGACGTTCTCGATCGAGATTAGAGTGTCGCCTTCCGCATACCCGCCACTGCCAACTCCCGTCGCGAGATTGACTGTTACAATTCCGCCGTAACGAACGATGTCGTTGCCCGCTCCGCCGTCGAGAGTGTCGCTACCAAGGCCGCTGTAGAATGTGTCATTGCCCCCGCCACCCTTCAAGATATTGGCCTCTACGGAGTCGTACACGACGTCATTGCCGTCGCCGCACTCGATGTTTTCAATCGAGACCAAATGATCGTCCCATTCACCATTCCCGAGAGTGAACGTCTTCCCGGCCGTGGTGCCGGAGAAACTGGCCCAGTCGGAGCCCGCGCCGCCGTCCATCGAGTTTCCAGGCACACCTTTCAGGATATCGTTGCCGTCGCCACCCGAGAGATAGAAGCCTCCGGACAGCACATCGTCTCCAGCCTCGCCTCTCAGGCCGGCACCGGCGCTTCCGGCGGTCAGAGTATCGTTTCCATCCCCCCCACGCAGGTCGCCGCTGTCGGTAGAGGAGCCGGTCAGCACATCGTTCGCCGCACTGCCGATGAGGTTCTGCACCGAGATGAAGGTGTCACCCTGCGCGTCGCCGCCCGTGGCCGAGCCGGTGGTCAGATTGACGGTGACCCCGGCTGCGCTGCCGGCATAGCTGGCGGTGTCGAGGCCGGCTTCGCCGTTCAGGACATCCGCCCCGGCGCCCCCGACCAGGACGTCCTCGTGATCGCCCCCCATCAGCATGTCGACGCCGGCGCCGCCGTAGAGCGAGTCGTTGCCGGCATCGCCCGAGAGCGTATCGTTGCCGGCATCGCCATAGAGCCAGTCAGCATTGCCCAGCCCCGAGAGCGTGTCGTTCCCGCCCAGGCCGTGCAGCTCATCCTGCCAGTAATTCGGGTCGATCACCGGATCCGCCGGGGGCGGCTGCGGCACCAGGATCTCCCCGGTCATCATATCATTGCCCTCGGTGCCGAAACGCGGTGCGGCGATGGCCATGGTCGCTCTCCCTATTCCGAATTGAAATCCAGCTCGAATACAGCGTCAGCAGGCCCGGGCCGCCGGCTCTCTGCCGTGCCGACCCTGGCCGCCGGTCCCATGCGAGGACCAGACAACTCAATTAGGCGCAAATTATGTCGATTCCCGACCTCTCCGTCGAGCCCGGTGCCGGCAAATACGACCTGTCCAAAATCGACCCGTCATGGCGAACCCCAAAGGGGCGTGCCCATTCAACCAGGCCCGGAGAGCCGATGTCACAGCCCGCTGGTATAGGCCCGGCTCAGCACACCCAGCAGCGGCCGGGGCTGGCGGTCGAGGTCCAGCGCGAGAACGAAGAGGCCCGCATAGCGCAGCTTCCGCCGCGCGCCCGCCCCCAGGAACCGGTGAAGCTGAGCGCCGAAGCCGGCGTCCTGCCATGCGGCTTGCCTCTGCAGCGTGCGGAATGCAGCGAGGTCGCCCTCTTCCGCCAGGGTCGCCTCGATGGCGTCGGGTCCGACCGCGCGGATGAGCTCGTCCTCCAGGTCGCGGTCGCAGACGAAGAACCCCTCGCCTTCGAGGTCGCTGCGCGTCTCGGGCGGCGCATAGCCGGCCCGCGCCAGTTCACGGCGGAAATGCCGCTCCTCGGCGGCATCGCACAGGCCGCCGACGCGCAGCCCGGCGCCAGCCGGCCCGAAGCGGGCCAGGAACTTCGACACCGACCGGGCGCCGCCGATCGGCACCACGACCACGCCCTCCTGCGTCAGGTCTCTGGCCTGGAGGCTCGCCAGGGTCTCGACGGCGATCTGGTCGCTGATCCCCTCGACCAGCACGACGGACCGGGCATGCCGGGTGCGCTCCAGTGCATCGGCGGTGGCTCGCAGCGGGGCATCGGCCCCGCTGGCATATCCGGGGACGGCAAGCTCCCGGTGCCGGCGCCGCGCGCCTCGGCTCCGCGACTGCGCCGGCGCTGCATCTGCGGCTTTGTCAGCCAATCCGGCCACCCCTGCGTTCCGACAGGCCCGGCCATCGTACACATCGCGGAGGCGCCCGACCACGGCGCCGGGACCTGTCAGGGCCTCACGAACCGGTAGGCGAAGCGATCCGTCTCGCCCTTGATCGAGGGATCGAACACCTTGGTCGAGTGCGGATCGTCCTTGTTCGCGAGCATGGTGCTTTCCGTGTCCAGTACGAAGCCGGCCGCCTCCACCTCCTCGCGAACGGAGGCAGGCTCGATCCGATGCAGCGACTGGGCGTCGCTCGTGCCCGCCCCGACGGCGGCGGCGTGGTCTACGATGACGTAGGATCCGCCAGGCTTCAGCCGCTCGTAGACGGCTCGATTGAAGCGGGCTGCCGTCGCGCCCCCGGCCTGGATCAGCGCGGTGTGGAGATCGTGGTAGAACAGGTGCAGCCACAGGACATCCGCCGGCTGCATGGCCTCCGGCAGCGCCACCAGCTCCGCCGAGACGGCTTCGACATTCTCTCGGCCCGGCTCCTGCGCGAGCGTCCGCATGCGGCCGACCGGATCGGTCTTGAAGTGGGCGACTTCGGCCGGCACGAAGCTGTAGACCCGTCCTTCGGGGCCCACGACGTCGGAGAAGAGACGGGTCCAGTCGCCGTCGCCCGGGTAAACGTCGATGACGGTGGAACCCGCATCGATTCGTGCGAACCGGATCAGCTCGGACAGCTTGGATTGGTCGTACATTGGGACCTCCGTTGCGGTTGGGCAGACGGCCGGCGCTAGGCCGCGTCCATCTGCGCGGCCCGCGCCAGTGCCTGCGTGTCGATGTATTCCCGGATGCTCGTCAGCCTGCCGTTCCGGACCGTGATGGCGAAGATCCAGTCGTCCTCGAACGTCCTGTTCGTGGCTTTGATCTTTCCCCTGGCGAAGCCGACGACCAGGACCCGATCCCCCTGGGCTATGTATTCGCGGGGCTCTGTAGACGTTTCCATCGTCTTGGATGCCGTCTCAAGCAAATCCGCCAGCCCCGCATGTCCGTGGCGCGTTCCGGCCAGCGGCCAGTCCTTGCCCGGGATGATCCACTCGATGTCTTCGGCGACCAGCGCCAGCAGACTCTCCCTGTCGCCGCGGCCGATCGCGGCGAAGAAGTCCTTCACGGTCTGGACGTTGTTCTCGGTACTCATGGGAATCTCTCCTTTCCCCGGATCGGATCGCGCTCGATCCGATCCGGGCGTCGTGCCCCTGCCGGTGGGGACGTCGTGCTCATCCGTCGAACTTGACCAGATCCTTGAAGATCAGATGACCCCAGCTCTTTCCGCGCGCCTGGACCAGCAGCCCGCCTTCCGAAAGCCCGCCAAGCTTGATCGGCGCGAAACCGAGATTTTCCGCAAGCGCACCAATCTCCGCTGCGGCGTCGTCATCGTCACTGGCCAGGAACACGACTCTCCTGCCGCCATGTCCGGCGGGATCCTGGTCAAGAACGGCAGCGGCCAGATGGTTGAAGCCCTTGACCAGTCTGGCGCCGGTGAAGGCCTGCGCGACGGCCCTGGAAGAGGGCTGTCCTCCCAATTCCTCAGGGGACACGCCATAGGCGTTGGTCACATCGACGATGGTCTTCCCGTGCCAGCTGGGCAGCGCCTTCGCGACATCCCGGTGCGACCCGAAACGGACCGCCAAAAAGACGACGTCCGCCTTGACCGCGTCGGCCAGCGTTTTGGGGATGATCGTGGGTCCGATCGCGGCCGCAGCGGCTGCAAAGCTTTCCGGGTCGCGCGTGGTTGCGACGGATACTTCGATGCCGTGGCGGGCGAACGCCCTGGCCAGGGCCTGGCCGATCTTGCCGAATCCTACAATCGAATAGCTCATACTGTTTCTCCGATCTTGTTGACGCCGGGGTCAGACCTGCGCCATGCCGCCATCGACAGCGAGATCCACGCCGGTGATGAAGGAACTTTCATCGGAGGCGAGGAACGTGACGGCAGCCGCGATCTCTTCCGGCTTACCCCTGCGACCCATCGGGACCTGCGAAGCAAATTGGGCGGCCGCTTGTTCGGCTTGCTCGCGGGTAAGGCCCGTCGTCGTCTCCAAGGCGGGCGTCTCGGTTGGTCCGGGGCTCATGGCATTGACGCGGATTTTGCGATCCTTCAGCTCCAGTGTCCAAGCGCGCGCGAAGCTTCGCACCGCCGCCTTGCTCGCGGCGTAGGTGCTGAATGCTGGCAGCCCCAAGATGTTGGAGACCGAGGAGGTCAGGATGATCGAACCGCCGTCTTTGAACAGCGGAAGCGCCTTCTGGACCGTAAAGAACAGCCCCTTCACGTTCACATCGAAGGTCTGGTCGAAATGGGCCTCGGTCGCCGCCGCGAGCGGTGCGATCGTCCCCGCGCCTGCGTTCGCGAAGAGAATGTCGATGTGACCATGCTCCTCCTTCACGACGGCATAGAGCCGGTCCAGATCCTCCAGGCGCGACACGTCGCCCACGACCGTCGTAACGTTTCTCTCGATGAAGGCTGCGGCCTCCTTCAGCTCTTTCTCTCGTCGCCCGGTGATCACGACGTGCGCACCTTCGTCCACGAAGCGCTTGGCTGTGGCCAGGCCGATCCCGCTGCTTCCACCCGTGATGACTGCGACCTTACCGTCCAGTTTTGTCATGATCTCTTATCCTTCGTTGTGTGGGGCACGAGACCGTGCCGGGGTCAGAGCTGCGCCAGGCCGCCGTCGACGGCGACCTCGCTGGCGGTCATGAAGCTGCTGTCCGACGATGCGAGAAAGGCGGCCACGGCCCCGATCTCCGCCGGATCCGCCATGCGCTGGAGCGGAGTCATCGAGGCGAAGACCTTCTGGCCCTCCTCGCCCAGCGCTTCCTTCGCGAGTTCGGTCGCCGTCGCCCCGGGCGACAGCACGTTGACCCGGATGCCGGTGCCCTTCAGGTCCTCCGCCCAGCTCCGCGCGAGGTTGCGCACCGCCGCCTTGCTCGCGCTGTAGGCGGTGAATGCCGGGGCGCCCGTGGTGCCGGCGCTCGATCCGGTCAGGATGATCGAACCGCCCGCGGCCATCAGCGGCAGCGCCTTCTGGACCGTGAAGATCGTACCCTTCACATTGGTGTCGAAGGTTTCGTCGATGTGCCCGGCGGTGATCTCGCCGAGCCGAAGCGGGCGTCCCGCCCCGGCATTGGCGAAGACGATGTCGAGGGTTCCGCGCTCGGCCTTCACCGCCGCGTAGAGCCGGTCGAGGTCGGCCTCATCCGAGACCGAGCCCTTCACCGCGCGGGCATTGGGCCCGAGCTCGGCCACAGCGGCGTCGAGCGCGTCCTGCCGGCGGCCGAAGATGAAGACGAAGGCGCCCTCCTCGATGAAGCGCTTCGCTGCGGCGCGGCCGATGCCGGTGGCACCACCCGTGATGACGGCAACCTTACCCTCAAGCTTTCCCATGACGTCCTGCAAACTCCGCCTTTGACTGATCGGGGAGGTCCCCGGGACGCTCGAAATGGGTCTGTCGGCGTCGGGCGTTGAGTGCGGAGGCGCGCACATCGGTGGTGCGAAATCGATCCGGCCGGACGGCTGACGCCGGCCGCGACGATCGGTGTCGGCCGTTCGATGTGCTAGATACGGGCTGTGGAAGCCGCACCGCGCGGCGCGGGAATGCACCATGATCGACTGGGATGACGTTCGCTACTTTCTTGCCGTCGCGCGCGGAGGCTCGGTGCGGGCCGCCGCCCAGCGCCTCGGGGTGAACCACTCGACCGTGCTGCGACGCGTCGCCCAGCTCGAGGACCGCCTCGGGGCGCAGATGTTCGAAAAGCTGCCGTCGGGCTACCGCCTGACGGCTGCGGGCGAGGAGGTCCTCGAGCTCGCGCACCAGATGGAAGCGTCGTCGCTCCAGCTGGAGACGCGCGTCTTCGGTCGCGACCAGAGCGTGCGCGGGCTTCTGCGGGTGACGCTGGCGCCGCCCCTCGCGACCCACCTGCTGATGCCGGACTTCGCCGATTTCGCGCGTCTGCATCCGGACATCGAGATGGAGATCCTGTCGTCCGGCGAGCTGGCAAACCTGACCAACCGAGAGGCCGACGTCGCGATCCGCGTCGTCTACGACCGCAAAACCCTGCCGCTCAATCTGCACGGCCTGAAGGGGCCGGAGCTGTTCGGCGGCGTCTACATCTCCCGCGATCGACTGGCCGCGTGGCGTGCGGGTGCGCCCGATCCCATCCGGTGGATCGTCATAAGCATGCATGGCATTCCGGCCTGGGCCCGCGAGGGAGATGTTCGCACCACGGGGGTTCCGTTGAGGACCACGGACGGCGAGGCGCAGATCGTGGCAGTCCGCCAAGGGCTCGGGATCACGACACTGCCGTGCTTCGTCGGGGATGCCGACCCCCTGCTGGCGAGGGTGCCGGGCACCGAGCTGCACATGCATGGGACCCTCTGGCTTCTCACGCAGGGGGACACCCGCAAGACCAAGCGCGTGCGGCTCTTCACCGAGTTCGTATCCCGCAGGCTCGCCGCGCACGCGCCGCTTCTTGCGGGGCTGTCCGTATCGCGCGACTGATGCTCGCGGCCGTGATCGGCCTGTCCTCGGCGACTTCGCGCTGTAGCGCCGGTCGTCACCCGGAAGCGCATCCACTCGTCCCGGCTGTTTGCCCGTGGGGGCGATGAGCCGGCGGCTACGGCCTCTCGCCCCGGTCCACGCTCATGGACGGCGTTCCGCGCCGCGATGCCGGAGGACACGATCCCGTCACGGCACGCCCACGGCCTGGGGCCGGCGGCCTCGCCGCGGCCCGGCTTCCCCTCCCCCCGGGCGCCGGGTCGTCACGGCCGGTCAGGCGGTAATGGTCGGCCAGGGTCTTCAGCCCGTCCTCCAGCACGCCCATCACCGTCGCGGCTGCGCCCTGCCGGACCGACAGCGCCCGGACGTCCTGCTCATGGCAGCACACCGCCTCCACCACCGCCCCGACATGGGCGCCGAGGCAGCGCAGCCACATTGGGACAGGTGTCACAATCCTCTGGTATAAAACAGCAGATTCGGGTCAAATTGATCCCATCATCTGCAGCCATTTGAACCAGTCGATTTGCGCAACGCCGGCCCCCGATCCGGGCAAACTTTCAGACCCGGGCGGATGCCATCGGGAGGGGAACATCATGGCCATCATCACCGGAACTCCGGGAGACGACGTCTTTTCCGGAACGAACGACAACGACATCATCGCCGGCAACGGCGGTGACGACGTCCTGAGCGGCGGCGGCGGTGATGATAGGCTTGAAGGCGGCGAGGGTTCGGACGATCTCTTCGGCGGCGCCGGAAACGACGTCCTTTCCGATGCCTCGGTGTACGACTTTTCGCTGCACCAGATCCTCGATGGCGGCGACGGAATCGACACCGTTGACTACAGCCACAGCCAGTACAGCCGCGGCATCGTTCTCGACCTGAGGAGCGGTGACGGCGAGGGCGGCAGCCTCACGCTGGTTTCGATCGAGAACCTTGTCGGCACCAACCATTCCTTCGATATATTGTTTGGCAATGACGGTAGTAATGTCATCGACGGCCTCGCCGGCGACGATTGGCTGGCCGGTCGCGGCGGTGACGACGTGCTGCGCGGTGGGGCGGGCGCCGACGATCTCCAGGGCCAGGAGGGCAGCGACACCGCCAGTTACGACGAGGGCACCGTCGGCGTGACCATCGACCTCGCGGCCGGTACCGCATTCGGCGGCAATGCCCAGGGCGATACCTTCCAATTGATCGAGAATGTCACCGGCAGCCAGGGCGACGACACGCTCACCGGGACAGCCGGCGCCAATGTCCTGGCCGGCTGGGGCGGCAATGACCTCCTCCGCGGTGGCGCCGGCGCGGACCGGCTGGACGGGGGCACGGGCACCGACACTGCCACCTACTACACCGGCTCCGCCGGGGTGACGATCGACTTGGCCACCGGCATCGGGTCGGACGGCGATGCCCAGGGCGACACTTTGCTCGGCATCGAGAACGTCAACGGCAGCAACCAGGGCAACGACACACTGATCGGGAATGCCGGCGCCAACACCCTGGCCGGCTGGGGCGGTGACGACGTGCTCCGCGGCGGCGGCGGCGCTGACAAGCTCGACGGCGGCACCGGCAACGACACCGCCAGCTGGTACACCAGCGCAGCCGGCGTGACGATCAACCTCGCCGCCGGCACCGCCGGCGGCGACGCCCAGGGCGACACCCTGATCGGCATCGAGAACCTTACCGGCAGTCAGGGCAACGACACGCTGATCGGAAATGCCGGCGCCAACACCCTGGCCGGCTGGGGCGGCGACGACGTGCTCCGCGGCGGGGCCGGTGCCGACCGGCTCGACGGCGGCACCGGCAGCGACACCGCCAGTTACTACACAGGCTCGGTCGGCGTGACGGTCAGCCTCACGACCGGCACCGGCATGGGTGGCGACGCCCAGGGCGACACCTTCATCAGAATCGAGAACATCAACGGCTCGACCGGCGCCGACTGGATCGCGGGCGACGCCCAGGCCAATGTGCTGAACGGCTGGGCCGGCCAGGATGCGCTGCGAGGCGGCGGCGGCGCCGACCGTTTCGTCTTCACCGCCATCACCGACAGCAAGGTCGGGGCGGCCGACGCGATCACCGATTTCAAGTCTTTCGAGGGCGACCGGGTCGACCTGTCGGCGATCGACGCCAACACCAGCGCCGCTGGCGACCAGGCCTTCAGCTTCATCGGCAATGGCGCCTTCACTCATCATGCCGGTGAGTTGCGCTCCACCGTCTCCTTCGGCGTCACCACCATCATCGGCGACGTCAACGGCGACGGAGTCTCAGACTTCCAAATTGAGCTCTCGACCTTGTTCAACCCCGTCGCCGGCGACTTCGTGCTGTAGCGCCGGTCGTCACCGGGGAAGCGCATCCACCTGTTCCAGCTCACTGCCGAGGGCGGCGATCCGGTCGGCTCCGGATCGCGCCGTCCGCGCTCACGGACGGCGCTCCACGCCCCGCGATGCCGGAGGACACGACCGCGTCACGGCACGCCCACGGCCCGAGGCCGGGGGCCTCGCGGCGGCTCGGCCTCCCCTCCCCCCGGTGCCGGATCGTCACGGCCGGTCAGGCGGTAATGGTCGGCCAGGGTCTTCAGCCCGTCCTCCAGCACGCCCATGATCTTTTCGCGGCTGCGCCCCTGCCGGACCGACAGCGCCCGGACGTCCTGCTCGTGGCAGCACACCGTCTCCACCACCGCGCCGACATGGGCGCCGAGGCAGCGCAGCGCCGATTTGTAGGCGCGCAGGGCTCCGAGCTGCACCTCGCCCGGGCCCAGCACCGCGCCGGTGCCGCGGATGCCGGACGGCAATTCGCTGTCGCAGTTGCGCGCCCCCAGCACGCCGATCTCGAACTGGTCGCGCAGCCGCTGCCCGGCCGAATGCATGCGCGGGCTGATCGTGCCCCGCGCCGCCAGCCGGTCGAGCGGCGATTGCACCAGGCGGCCCACCGGGGCGCCGATCGCCGTCCCGGTCGGCCGGTCGACGATTCCCGCCGCATGCCGGCCCCGTTCCGGGGTCTCCCGCATCTCTTGCCCGTCCGCGGCCGCGCCGCCGCGGCCGATCCTGCGTCGCACCATCATGACCCTCTGCCGGTTTCGGGAAGCTCGTGACCGGACGGCCTGCGCGCCGCCTCATCTCTTTGATTGGGAACAACTTCCGGAGTCGCCCCCTTGCTCTAGGGAGGACCGGAGGTCGCATGTCTGAACCCCCAGGACAGGCCGAGGCGATCCACGCCTGGCTGCGGATCTATCTGCTCAACTGGCAGGAGGGCCATCAGCCCTCCGCGCTGGAACTGGCATGGATTGCCCGTGCCATGCGCATCGCCAGGGAAGGCGGCAGCCTGGGCCGGATCCACGACTGCGTCCTGGCCGCGATCACGCACCGGGCGCCGGCGGAGCCGCCCGAGCCCTATGGGCTGGAGCAGTTCCGCCGTGACTTCGCCGCCTTCCGCGAAGCCCATTTCAGCGGCCCGGCCGCCGCGCGTCTCTGACGCTTCACAATGGTGCTGGCCGACCTTCTTATCCTCCCCCTCCCCTTGCGGGCTACGGCATTCACACATCGATCAGCGACACCAGCGGCCGGTATGGGAACAGATTGCCTCTCCCGCTTGCGGGAGAGGTCGGACATCCGAAGGATGGCCGGGTGAGGGGATAGCGACCTCGCCGAAAGTGCCGCTTTCCAGGACCGAGCGCATGATCCGCCCGGTCCTGAAACGCTGATCCGGGTGTCGTGGCCGAGCCGCCCTCACCCGGTCTCGCTGCGCGAGCCCGACCTCTCCCGCAAGCGGGAGAGGCAATTTTGATAGCGCTCGGAGATGTGTGAATCCGATAGCCTTTGCGGGAGGGGGAGGATTGAAGCCGTGAGCCAGCCCAGACTCAGCGGTTCTGAACGGTCTCACAGCCCAGGCTCACCACAGCGCCATCATCGCCGTGGCACAGCCGGTCGGCGACCACCGGGCCGGCGGGCGGATCCGAACCAGCGGACCGGCCGGCTCGGGATGCTCGTGCCGGGCGAATTCGCGGCGCCGCACCGCCGCGTCGTAGCTGGCGGCACTGTCCTTCGTCGGCCGCGGCCAGCCCGCCTGCGCCATCCGGAGACGGTCCTTTGCCTGTGCCAGGGCCAGAGTCCGTGTCGCGCTGGGCCCGGGCCGGCGCGGCACCGTGCGCTGGCCGGTGCCGGCGACCTCGAAGATGCGCCGGCGGCGGCCGATGACGGTGATCAGCCCGGCGCGCCGCAGCCGGCGCAGCTCGTAGCTGATCAGGCCGGGATTGCTGCCGATCCCGTGGCCGGCGGCCTGCAGCGTCGCCGTCAGCTCGGCCGTCGAGGGCGTCACCGCCCCCTCCTCCGCCGCGGCGGCAATGATGGCGAACAGTGTCCGGCTGCGGTCGCTGAGCGGGGTTTCGCCGCGCATCACGCGCCCCTCCCCGGCGCCGGCGCTGCCGCCGGGTCGACCAGGGCGAAGGCCGACCCGGTCGCCAGCACGCAGGCGGTGCCGCCGGCCTGGATGCCGAGCACGGTGGCCGTGCTGCCGTCGGCCGAGGCCAGGACCTCGATGACGAAGCCGCGGTCGGACAGCATCCGCGCCACCGGGGCCTCGTGATAACGCTCGTTCAGCGCCGCGGCGACGACCTCATAGGGGGCACAGGGGCTCTCCGCCTGGGCCGCGGCCGGGGCCGTCTCGACAGCAATCAAAGCCAGGGCGAGACCGGCCGCCGGGCCGGCAAGCGCGGATGCGAAGGACATGATCGAACTCCGAAAGGAAGGGCGGTCATCCGGGCCGCCACGGTCCATGCGGAAGGAAGGGTCAGCCGGCGCCGCTGAGCCGCAGCAGCGCCGCGGTCAATCCCAGCAGGGTTGCCAGGGCGAGAATGTCCAGAAGACGCGGGATCATCTCGGTCGGCCTTCGGATGGCATGAAATGGGACCAAAGCCATATCATGAGAATTCCCCATTATGGGGAATATGTCAAGTCGATTTTTCCCAAAATGGGGAATGACAAACCCGGATCGATCTTCCAGAATGCCCGGAATGGGGAACGGACTGAAACGGCTGCGCCAGGCCCGGGGCTGGACGCATGAGCAGGCGGCGGAGGCCATGGGCATCTCGCGCGGCCAGCTGATCAAGCTCGAGCGCGGCGAGCGGCGGCTGACCGCCGACTATATCCGGCTGGCGGCCGAGGCTTTCGGCACCAGCGAGCTGGAGGTGCTGGGCACGCCCCGCACCGTGCGGCTGGTCGGCAAGGTCGGCGCAGGGGCCGAGGTGCATCTGTTCGACGGCGACGCGTCGTCGGAGCGGATCGACGAGGTCGAGGCCCCGCCCGGCGCCGACGAGGCGACGGTGGCGGTGATCGTCGAAGGCGATTCCATGTTCCCGCGCTACATGGAGCGCGAGACCATCTACTACCGCCGCGCCGACACCACCGGCGACCCGGCCGGCCTGATCGGGCGCGAGGTCGTGGTCCGCCTGGCCGACGGCCGCACCTTCGTCAAGGTGCTGCGCCGCGGCTCCGGCCCCGGCTATTTCACCCTCGACAGTTACAACGCCCCGCCGATGGAAGATGTTGTGATCGAATGGGTGGTGCCGGTGAAATGGGTCCGGCGGGACTGACCGGCCTGCCCGCCCCTTCCGGCCGCACCGATCGACGCATCCGATGATACTCTCTTCCAGCCAACGAGCAGGGGGAGATCATCATGTCGGTGCGGAAATGGGGTGTTGAGCAGGTCGTCGGGACCACCGACGCCCAGCTTGGGTCCAAGGACGCGGATGTCGCCGGCCTCGCCGATGGCGGCTACGTCGTGGTGTGGGAGGACGACAGCACGACCCAGCGGGTCCTGGCCCAGCGCTTCGATGCGCTCGGCAACCCGGTCGGCACGGAGATTGTGGTCGTCAGCAATGAGATCGCCGGCACGGCGTTCTCCCAGCCGCAGGTCACCGGGCTGCTGAACGGCGGCTTCGCGGTCACCTTCACCTGCTCCGCCGGCGGCGGCAACGTCTGGGCGAACACCTATGCAGCCGACGGCGCCTTCCTGGCGCGAACCGGGTTTGGCGAACCCACCTCCGACAACGACAGCGCGATCGCCACGGATGGTGCCGGCTTCCGCCAGGCGCTCCAGTCCGGCGGCAACATCCGCGTCGGCGCCGCCACCGTCAATGACGATGCGACGGCGGGGGTCCAGCAAGCGCCCGTGATCGCCGAGATCGCCGGCGGCGACCGCTATGTGGTCGCCTGGATCGACCTCAATGGCGGCGACAATGTCCGCTACCGAGTGTTCGAGGACAACGGCACCGCCGTCACCGCGTCGACGCAGGCCAACACGTCGCCGGGCGTTGCCGAAGCATTGCACGCCCCCAGCGTGATCGGGCTGGCCGATGGCCGGTTCGCAATCGCCTGGGGCGAACTGTCGACCGCCCTGCAGGATCGCGACGGCTACAGCGTGCACGCCAAGATCTACGCGGCCGACGGCACGCAGGAGGGCGGCGAGTTCGTGGTCAATGCGACCTTCAAGAACCACCAGGCCTTCCCCGACATGGTCGCCCTGCCGGATGGCGGCTTCGTCGCCGTCTGGTCCGATTCCTCGGCGGGGTCCGGCGACTTCGACTATGGCATCGTCGGCCAGCGCTTCGACGCGTTCGGCGCCCGCATCGGCGGCCAGTTCACCGTCAACACCGAAACCGACGGCACTGGCGGCCAGTACCTCCCGCACATCGCGGGACTGGCCGACGGCCGGCTGGTGGTCGAATGGCACAGCGGCGCCACGGGCGAGATCCGGACCGAGATCATCGATCCGCGCGACGGGCTGGTCAGCGGCACCGAAGCGGCGAACACGCTCTATGGTCATGACGTCGGCGGCGACGAGATCAGCGGCTTCGGCGGCAATGACATCCTCGCCGGCCTCGGTGGCGACGATTCGCTCTATGGCGGCAGCGGCGCCGACGAGCTGCGCGGCGGTGCCGGCGCCGACCGTCTCGATGGCGGCAGCGGCATCGACACCGCCACCTACGCCGCCAGCTTGGAAAGGGTCGTTGTCAGGCTCGACACCGGCCTGAACCAGTTCGGCGAAGCGCAGGGCGACGTGCTGACCGGAATCGAGAACCTGTCCGGCAGCCAGTACGATGACACCCTGTTCGGGAACGCCGGTGCCAATATGCTGCAGGGCGGGAACGGCAACGACGGGCTTGTCGGCAACGATGGCGGCGACGTGCTGTACGGTGATGCCGGCGACGACGGGCTCGATGGCAGCAACGGTGACGACGTGTTGTACGGGGGTGCCGGCGACGACTTTCTCGGCGGCGGCGACGGCGACGATGTGTTGAATGGTGGTGCCGGCTCCGACTATCTCCAGGGCAGCGACGGCATCGACACCATCAGCTATTTCAGCAGCTCGAGCGGGGTTGCGGTCAATCTCTACTTCGGCACGGCCAGCGGTGGCGAGGCGCAGGGCGACACCGTTGGGTTCGGCATCGATAACCTGTCCGGCAGCCAGGGCAACGACACTCTGGTCGGGAGCAGCGGCATCAATGTGCTGCAGGGCTGGAACGGCAACGACGTGCTCACGGGAGCCCGTGGGGCAGACACGCTGAGCGGCGGCGCCGGGGCCGACCGTTTCGTCTATCTCGACGTGGTCCAGAGCCTGACCGGGGCCGGCGCCGACCGGATCACCGATTTCAGCCACGCCCAGGGCGACAAGATCGATCTCTGGGCGATCGACGCCGACACCGCCGCCGCCGGGAACCAGGCCTTCAGCTTCATCGGCACCGCCCTCTATTCGGGCGTCGCCGGCCAGCTGCGCTATGCCGTGGCCGGCGGCGTCACCACCATCGCCGGCGACGTCAACGGCGACGGCGTCTCGGACTTCCACATCCAGCTCACCGGGGCCATCGCCCTGGTCGCCGGTGATTTCTCGCTCTGACAATGACGTGGGCGACCGCCGCGCTCGATACAATTCGCACAAAATGCGATAGTATCCCTCTTCTCCGGTCAGCCGGACCTCCCGTTTGGGAGATGCCGTTGGCGTGGTTTCCGGCGCAGATTGGTCGCCGCCGGCTCGTGCTCTGATCCAAGGTGCGGCCGCACCGCCTGCCGCTGTCGTGTAGCCAGGAGGCCATCATGGCCGTCGTCAACGGAACCGCCGGGAATGATCTGATCCATGCCGCCGGCGACGGGCTGATCGCCCCGCCGGGCTTCATCGACAACCCCGGGGCGACAGCCGGCGCCGACACGCTGAACGGCCTCGGCGGCACCGACGCGATCTATGGCGGCGGCGGCGACGACCTGATC
>NZ_JBFRCU010000113.1:0-21271 GCF_052113205.1 Inquilinus sp. YAF38
CGGCCGTCTCAGTCCCGCAGGACACGACGCAGACCTCCCGAGGTAAGACCGACCGCCTTCACCGCACGCCCGCCGGATCTACCACCCCGGCCTTTGATGGCTATGGACTTCGCGATCATTTGCTCGCTCGTCCGGCCGGGTAGGCCTTCTATCCGGTTCTTGTCCATCGGGCCGCGGCTTTGCTCCACGCTTCCTTCAGACCCCGCCTCGCGGCGACGCCCTTGCGCTTCGCTAACCCTTCACCGCCATTAGGCTGGGTAGAGGACTTTCACCTCCAAGCTGTCGATCATGCTCGGCACACAAAAAGGACCCGTCATCCCGGAGGATGGCGGGTCAGTCCGGACGGCGGCCCCACAGAGCCATGGCTGCCGCCCTTTCGGAGATCAGGCCGCTGCTGCGACTGCGAGGTCCAAGCGCTCGGCCACGCCGGCGCCATAGGCCGGGTCGGCCTTGGTGAAATGGGCGATCTGGCGGCGCTGGATCGCCTCCGGCACCGAACGCATCGCGCCGGCGAGGTTGTCCAGGAGCCGGGCACGGGCGCCGTCATCCAGCAGCCGGAACAGGGCGCCGGCCTGGGCGTAGTCATCATTGCCGGCGCGGTGGTCGTAGCGGTCGGCGGCGCCGCGCAGCGGCAGCGCCGGCTCGGCTGCCGCCGAGTCCTGCTGCGGCCCGCCGAAGCTGTTCGGCTCGTAGTTCACGGCGCCGCGGCCGTTGTCGTCGAAGCGCATCGCGCCGTCGCGCTGGTAGTTGCTGGCCACGGCGGCGTGCGGCCGGTTGACCGGCAGCAGGCCGTGATTGCCGCCGAGGCGGTAGCGATGCGCGTCGCCATAGGCGAACAGCCGGCCCTGCAGCATCTTGTCCGGGCTGAAGGAGATGCCGGGCACCACATTGGCCGGGCTGAAGGCCGACTGCTCGACCTCGGCGAAGTAGTTCTGCGGGTTGCGATTCAGCACCAGCTCGCCGATCTCGATCAGCGGATGCGCCGCGTGCGGCCAGACCTTGGTCAGGTCGAACGGGTCGATCGCGAAGGATTCGGCCTCCGCCTCGGTCATGATCTGGACCGAGACTTTCCAGGCCGGGACGTCGCCATCCTCGATCGCGGCGAACAGGTCGCGGGTGGCGTGGTCGGGGTCGATGCCGGTCATCGCCGATGCCTGTTCGGCGGTGAAGTTCTGGATGCCCTGCCTGGTCTTGAAGTGATACTTGACCCAGACCCGCTGGCCGGCGGCGTTGATCCAGCTGAAGGTGTGGCTGGAGAAGCCGTCCATGTGGCGGTAGCTGCGCGGCGTGCCGCGGTCGCTGAACAGGATGGTGAACTGGTGCAGCGTCTCCGGCGACAGCGAGGCGAAGTCCCACACCGCCGTCGGGTCCTTGAGGTTGGTGGCCGGGTTGCGCTTCTGGGTGTGGATGAAGTCCGGGAACTTCAGCGGGTCGCGGATGAAAAACACCGGCGTGTTGTTGCCGACGATGTCGTAGTTGCCATCCTCGGTGTAGAGCTTCAGCGCGAAGCCGCGCGGGTCGCGCTCGGCATCGGCCGAGCCCTTCTCGCCGCCGACGGTGGAGAAACGCAGGAACACCTCGGTCTCCTTCCCCACCTCGGCCAGGAACCGCGCCTGGGTCCAGCGGCTGACGTCGGCGGTGACGCGGAAGGTGCCATAGGCACCGGCGCCCTTGGCATGCACCACCCGCTCGGGGATCCGCTCGCGGTTGAAATGCGCCAGCTTCTCGATCAGGTGGAAGTCCTGGATCAGCACCGGGCCGCGCGGGCCGGCGGTCAGGGAGTTCTGGTTGTCGGGAACCGGGGCGCCGAAGGTGGTGGTCAGGGTGGTCATCAAGGGCTCCTGTCGGGCGGGATGTCCGCCATGGGAAGAGGGTTGCCGCTGCGCCTCGATCAGGGAAATCGATCGTTCTTATCGGCGCGATAAGTGATTGCCGCGTTCGACCAGGGGCAGCAGGTCGCGGCGATAGCGGTGCAGCCGCAGCAGCAGCTCCGCCGGCAGGTCGCCCTGCACGCCGACGCGGCCGTTCTGCAGGGTGAGGCTGGCGCCGTGACGGGCGAGGTCGGCCAGCAGCGCGTTCAAGGCCGGGCGCATCACGCCGCCTGTCGGACCGAAGCGGTGCCGAGCGCCTGCCGCACCTGGTCCGCCAGCCCGGCGATATAGGCCGGATGCAGGCCGACGGCCGGGATCCGGATGAAGGACGGCACTGCGGCCGCCTCGGCCACCGCACGATAATCGATGTCGAGCTCGACCAGCGTCTCGGAATGCTCGGAGACAAAGGCGATCGGCACCAGCACCAGGCCGACGCCGTCGCGCCCGGCCTGCCGCACCTCCTCCTCCGTGTCCGGCTTCAGCCACTCCTGCGGCGTCACCCGGCTCTGGAAGGCGATGCGCCAGTCGAGGCCGGGGATGCCGAGCGCCGCGACCACCGCCTCGGCCGAGGCGCGGACCTGGTCGGGATAAGGATCGCCGGCCTGGACGATCGGCAGCGGCAGGCCATGGGCGGTGAACAGCAGCCGGTGCCGCCCGCCGGTGGGCGGCCATGCGCGGCGGATCAGATCGGCCTGGGCGGCGACGAAGCCGGGCTCGGCGGGCGCGGCCTCGACCACCCGGGTCGGGGCAGACAGGCCGGCGGCGCGGGCGGCGGCGGCCCAGTCGGTCAGCGCCGACCGGGTGGTGGTGGTCGAATACTGCGGATACAGCGGCAGCAGCACGATCTCGTCCGGCCGCCAGGCCCGGAGCTCCGCCGCCGTTTCGGCCGCGAAGGGGTGCCAGTAGCGCATCGCCACGAAGGACCGGACCTCGCCGAGGTCGCCGAGGCGCGCCGCCACGGCCCGGCCCTGCGCCCGGGTCTGGGCCAGGATCGGCGAGGCGCCGCCGAGCTGGCGGTAGATCTCGGTCGCGACCGGCGTGCGGCGCCAGGCGATCAGCCGCGCCAACACCGCCCGCGGCAGGCGCGGCAGCCGGATGATCTCGGGGTCGGAGAAGAAGTTGCGCAGGAACGGGCCGACCGCCTCGAGCCGGTCCGGGCCGCCGATCTGCAGCAGCACCAGGGCGATGCGACGGCGGCGGGCGACGAGGATGGGGAGAGGCGGCATGGCTGGCTCCTGTGGCTGACCGGAGCGTGGCCGACCGGACCGATAAGATCCAATCGATCGACTCTATCTGGAAGATAGGCGATGCTTATCGTAGAATGTGCTTGTCCTACCCTTCCGCTGTCATTGCCGGGCTTGACCCGGCAATCCAGGGGCCAGGCAGAGCGGCTCTTGCCGCCCTGGATGCCCGGGTCAAGCCCGGGCATGACAGTGAAGGGGTGCTGTCCAGACCAGACGTGCTTTGCCTCCATGACCCTCTCCGGCCTCTCCCTCCGCGATCTCGAATATCTCGTCGCCGTGGCCGAGCTGCGCCATTTCGGCCAGGCGGCGGAGCGCTGCGGCGTCAGCCAGCCGGCGCTGAGCATGCAGATCCGCAAGCTGGAGGAGACGTTGGGGCTGGCGCTGTTCGAGCGTGGGCCGAAGGCGGTGCTGGTGACGGCAAAGGGCGAGGTCATCCTGGCCCAGGCCCGCCGCGTGCTGCTGGAGGCGCGGCGGCTGATGGCGCTGGCGCAGGAGCTGGACGCACCGCTGTCCGGCCCGCTGACGGTGGGCGCGATCGAGACGCTGGGCCCCTACCTGTTCCCGCACATGCTGCGGCCGCTGCGCCGGGCCTTCCCGCGGCTGGAGCTGGTGCTGCATGAAGGCCGCACTTACCAGCTGGTCGAGGCGCTGCGGCACGGCGCGCTGGATCTGGTGTTCCTGTCGCTGCCGGTGGCCGACCCGCAGATCGCCACCGCGCCGCTGTTCTTCGAGCCCTTCGTGCTGGCCCAGCCGGCCGACCGGCCGGTGGCGGCGGACGGTGCCGCCCGCATCGCCGAGCTGCCGCGCGACGGCCTGCTGCTGCTGGAGGACGGGCATTGCCTGCGCGACCAGGCGCTGGAGGTCTGCGGCACGCTGGGCCTCGGCGGCAAGCGCCACAGCACCAGCCTGGAGACCTTGCGCCAGATGATCGCGGCCGGCGCGGGCTACAGCCTGTTCCCGCGGCTGGCGACGCTGGGCGAGGCCAGCGTCGGCGGCCTGGTCAGCTACGCCGGCTTCGCCGGCGCGCCCCCGGGGCGCATGGTCGGCCTGGCCTGGCGCCACAGCGATCCGCGGGCCGAGCAGTTCGAGTCGCTGCGCCGGGTCCTGCTCGATCACCCGCCGCCGGGCACCCGGGTCGCGGAAGAGGGCGGAGGCCGCGAAATGGCACCGGCGCAGAATAAATGAGTCCCCCCTCCCCTCGCGGGWGGGGGCTAGGGGGWGGGGGTTGCTTCAGCTCGCCCCGGCCCTGGCCGCCTGCACGCCGGATTGAACGGCGAGGTCTGCTCTTTTCGCATTCGCGCGCGGACGCGCGCAGACCCCTCCCCCTACCCCCCTCCCACAAGGGGAGGGGGGACTCAGAAGGGGATGTAAATCCGATTAGGAGAACGAGAGGAGCTTGTCGTGATCCGCGTGGATCACTCCTCGCGATGATGGTCCTTGGCTTCGACGTCGATCGGCACGCCCGGCAGCAGCTTGGCGGTGCGGATCGCCAGGGCCGATTTGACGTGGTTGACGTTCGGCGCCGAGGTCAGCTGGGTGGTCAGGAAGCGCTGGTAGCTGTCCCAGTCCTCGGCCACGATCTTCAGCAGGAAGTCGGTCTCGCCGGCCAGCATGTGGCATTCGCGGACCAAGGGCCAGCTGCCGACCAGCTCCTCGAACTTGCGCAGGTCGGCCTCGGCCTGGCTGGTCAGCCCGACCTGGGCGAAGACGGTGACGCCGAAGCCCAGCGCCTCGGGGTTGATGTCGGCGTGATAACCGCGGATGTAGTGCGCTTCCTCCAGCGCCCGCACGCGGCGCAGGCAGGGCGGGGCGGAGATGCCGGCGCGTCGCGCCAGCTCGACATTCGTCATGCGGCCGTCGTCCTGGAGGTCGCGGAGGATGCGGCGGTCGATGCGGTCGAGCTTCACACGGCGCATGGGTTCTCTCATGAAAGGGCTTCCGTGATTACGCGCAAGGATATTGCCGGATTTTCGCCGGGCGCAAGCGCAATCCTGTGTCGCGGGGAGGGTTTGGCAGGATGAGCGCGGCGGCGCGCGCGGGGACGGGCGACATCGGCTCCCTGCAGGTGTGGGTGGTTTCGGATGGCCGCCCGGCGAACGAGAACCAGTGCCTGGGCCTGGCGGAGGCGCTCGGCGTCGTCCCGAAGGTGGTCCGACTCGGCGCTCGCCGTAACTGGCATCGGCTTCTCGATCCCGTTCGGCCCGCCGCCGGCTTCGAGCTGGACGGGCCGCCCTGGCCCGACCTGCTGATCGCAGCCGGCCGGCAGAGCGTGCATCCCGCCCTTGCGGTGAAGCGGGCCAGCGGTCATCGGACGCGCCTTGTGCAAATATTTCGTCCCGGCGTCAACCCGCGGCGTTTCGATCTGATCGTGACGCCCCGGCATGACGGATTGAAAGCACCCAATGTCTGCGCCACCAGCGGCGCGCTGAACCTCGTCACCCCGGCCCGCCTCGCCGCCGCAGCGGCCGAATGGGAGCCGGTGCTGGGCCGGCTGCCGCGACCACGCGCCGCGGTGCTGATCGGCGGCAGCAGCAAGTCGGTGGCGGTGCCGGAGGGCGCGGTCGCGCGACTCGCCGGCCAGCTGGCCGATCTGGCCCGCAGCGGCGTCGGGCTGATGGTCACCACCAGCCGGCGCACGCCGGAGGGCGAGGTCGCGGCGCTGCACCGGGCGCTGGACGGGCTGCCGGCCTGGATCTGGGACGGCACCGGCGCCAACCCCTATTTCGCCTTCCTGGCGCTGGCCGATGCCGTGATCGTCACCAACGACAGCATCAACATGACCTCGGAGGCGGCGACCACCGGCAAGCCGGTGCATGTCGTCGAATGGGCCGAGCTGGCGCCGAAGCACCGCCGCTTCCACGACGCTCTGGCCGCCGCCGGCATCACCCGCCCCTTCGCCGGCCGGCTGGAGCAGTGGGACTATGCGCCGCTCGACGACACCGCCCGGGCGGCCGAGCGGGTGCGGGCACTGTTCGAGACGACTCTGCCCTGACGATCAACCTCTCCCGCCAGGCGGGAGAGGCAACGCGAAACTTTTCGACCTTGCATGGGACGCAAGCGACGGCAGCAACCCCGACCCGCGTCGCCTTGCCCCGGCCGCCGCCGGTGGCTATCTATCGATGACACTTCCCCTCGAGCGGATTGTCGCCCCATGCCGGCCACCCATCGCACCAAGGTCCTGATCATCGGTTCCGGCCCGGCCGGCTACACCGCCGCGATCTACGCCGCGCGCGCCAATCTGGAGCCGATCCTGGTGCAGGGGCTGCAGCCCGGCGGGCAGCTAACCATCACCACCGATGTCGAGAACTATCCCGGCTTCGCCGACGTGGTCCAGGGTCCCTGGCTGATGGAGCAGATGGAGGCCCAGGCGCGGCATTGCGGCACGCGGCTGGAGTTCGACCTGATCACCGAGGTCGACTTCTCGCGCCGGCCCTTCGTCTGCACCGCCGATTCCGGCACGGTCTACGAGGCCGATTCGGTGATCATCGCCACCGGGGCCCAGGCACGCTGGATGGGCCTGCCGAGCGAACAGCGGCTGCAGGGCCGCGGCGTCTCCGCCTGCGCCACCTGCGACGGCTTCTTCTTCCGCGGCAAGGAGGTGGCGGTGATCGGCGGCGGCAACTCCGCGGTCGAGGAGGCGCTGTACCTGACCAACCACGCCACCAAGGTGACGCTGGTGCATCGCCGCGACCAGCTGCGCGCCGAGCGCATCCTGCAGGACCGGCTGTTCGCCCATCCCAAGATCGAGGTGGTGTGGAACCACACGGTCGAGGAGATCGTCGGCGGCGGTGTGCCGGAGGCGGTGACCGGCGCCCGGCTGCGCGACACCAGGACCGGGGCCGAGCGCGTGCTGCCGGTCGACGGCGTCTTCGTCGCCATCGGCCACGACCCGGCGACCGCGGTGTTCAAGGGCCATGTCCGCATGGATGCCGACAACTACATCCTGACCGCGCCGGATTCGACCGCGACGGACATCCCCGGCGTGTTCGCCGCCGGCGACGTCAAGGACCGGGTCTACCGCCAGGCGGTCACCGCGGCCGGCATGGGCTGCATGGCGGCGCTGGAGGCCGAGCGCTTCCTGTCCGAGCATGCCGGCACCGGCCATCTGGCCCGGATCGCCGATCGCGAGCCCCGCCCTGTCGCCGCGGCCGCGGGCTAAGTCGCTTTCGTAAGAGCGATGACGATAGGGGGGGCGTCCCCCCTATCGATCAAATTCGGATGAAATAGTGTTCCCGATCGGACCAAGCTTTGCTTGCGTTGGGTCGGGGGTGCCCCTCATAGTGTATATAGTGTGATTCGCAGGCGCGACGCCGAGCGCTGGTATATCGACCATCCCGCCCTCATCGCCCGCGCAAGAAACGAACGGGTGCCGGAGAATGGACTGGGACAAGCTGCGCGTTTTCCACGCCGTCGCTGACGCGGGCAGCTTTACCCATGCGGGCGAGAAGCTGAACCTGAGCCAGTCGGCGGTCAGCCGCCAGATCAGCGCCCTGGAGGAGAGCCTCAAGGTCCCGCTGTTCCACCGCCATGCCCGCGGCCTGATCCTGACCGAGCAGGGCGAGCTCTTGTTCCGCACCGCGCGCGAGGTCTTCGCCAAGCTGTCGATGACCGAGGCGCAGCTGAGCGAGAGCAAGGACCACGCCCGCGGCCCCTTGAAGATCACCACCACCGTCGCCTTCGGCTCGACCTGGCTGACGCCGCGTGTGCGCGAGTTCCTGACCGCCTATCCGGACATCGACCTGACCGTCCTGATCGACGACGAGGAGCTGGACCTGGGCATGCGCGAGGCCGATGTGGCGATCCGCATGACGCCGCCGCGCCAGCCGGACCTGATCCAGCGCCACCTGATGACGGTGAAGATCCACATCTTCGGATCGGTCGACTATCTCAAGCGCAACGGCATCCCGCAGACGCTGGACGACCTGAACAAGCATTCGATCATCGTCTATGGCGACGATGCGCGCGGGCCGATCGCGGACATCAACTGGCTGGCCCATGTC
Organism: Inquilinus sp. YAF38; assembly: GCF_052113205.1. Lineage (NCBI taxonomy): Bacteria > Pseudomonadati > Pseudomonadota > Alphaproteobacteria > Rhodospirillales > Rhodospirillaceae > Inquilinus > Inquilinus sp. YAF38. The sequence continues at coordinate 8,116 of NZ_JBFRCU010000113.1, forward strand.
GGCAGCCCGCCGCCGGGCGGCCGGAAGATCGCGCTGCGGGTCAACAACCAGTATGCGATCTACCGCGCGGTGCGCAGCGGCCTCGGCCTCGCCGCCCTGCCCGACTTCATGGTCGACCCGACCCTGAACGTGGTGCGGGTGCTGCCCGAGGTGACCGGCCCGACCACCGAGGCCTATTTCGTCTATGCCGAGGAGCTGCGCCACTCCAAGCGCATCTCGGTGTTCCGCGACTTCCTCGTCCGCAAGGTGGCCGAGAGCAAGTTCTGAGGCCTTTGGGTCCGATCGTCGGAGCATCCCCCGTCGCACGCTGGGTGTGGCAGTTGATTTGCGTATTGCCTCTCCCGCTTGCGGGAGAGGTCGGGCTCGCGCAGCGAGACCGGGTGAGGGCCTTCCCGGCCCGCTAACAAGCGCAAGTCCGGCCCGTGGGCGTACGGACGGCCTGCCCCTCCTGAAACGCTTGCCTTGGCGTCACGGCCAAACGCCCTCACCCGAAGCCGCTTCGCGTCTCCGACCTCTCCCGCGAGCGGGAGAGGTAATATCGGAGTCTCCGCGCGCGGGCCGGAAAAATGGCGCCGCCGGGAGCGCGCGGGCCGCTTGTAGGACTTTTCGCCGGCTTTTCCAGGCCTTGAAAGCGAGAAAAACACAGCAAACGCCTGAAATCTGAGCAAAACCCCATGGGAAAATGGCGGATTTCCTAAGGTCTGCATGCCTCACAGCGAGCTATGCAATGCGCGCATAAAAGCATTGGTAGAAACTGGTTACCATTCGCTCACAGAATGCCTATCTTAAGAGCGTTCGTGCTGCAGCGCAGCAGAACAAGGGTCCGGCACTGCCGGCTCCTTGCGTCTCCCAGACGTGAAGCCTCCCTGTTTGACTCGGGCCGGAACGCGTTTCCGGCCCTTTTTTTGTGCAGAATCCGGGGCGGGCCACAGGACCATGGTCCGGCTGGGGCCGGTGCCATGATCCCGTCGCATAATGGGGGTGGCATCCCCCCTGTCGAACCGCCACGCCGGTCAGGTGAACAGGCGCTCGCTCTCCAGCCCCTTGTAGAGGTCGGCGACATATTCGCCGTAGCCGTTGTACAACAGGGTCGGCACCCGCTCGCCGGTGCCCAGCACCCGCTCCTTCGCCTGGCTCCAGCGCGGATGCGGCACCTCCGGGTTCACATTGGCCCAGAAGCCGTATTCGCTGCTCTGCAGCTGCTCCCAGAAGCTGACCGGACGCTCGTCGGTGAAGCCGATGCTGATGATGCTCTTGATCGATTTGAAGCCGTATTTCCACGGCGTCACCAGCCGCAGCGGCGCACCGTTCTGGCGCGGCACCGGCTTGCCGTACAGGCCGGTGACCATGAAGGCGAGCTCGTTGGTCGCCTCGGCCATGGTCAGGCCCTCGACATAGGGCCAGGGGTAGAAGACCTGGCCGAAGCCCGGCGCCTCGTCGTTCTGGAACGTTTGCATGCGTACATATTTCGCCGAGGCCAGCGGCTTGGCGTAGTCGACCAGCGCCTTCAGCGGGAAGCCGGTCCACGGCACCGCCATCGACCAGGCCTCGACGCAGCGGTGGCGGTACAGTCGCTCCTCCAGCGGCATGGCGCGGATCAGGGTGTCGATGTCGACCTCCCGCTCCTGCTCGACCATGCCCTCGAACTTGACGGTCCAGGGCCGGATCTTCAGCTCCTGCGCCGCCTCCCAGATGTCCTTGTCGGAGCCGTATTCGTAGAAATTGTTGTAGGTGGTGACGTCCTTTTCAGGCGTCAGCGGCCGGTCGAGCGCATAGCGGTCGTTGCGCTTGGCCGGGTAGAGATTGGCGGTCGGGTCCGGATCGGCGGCGCGGGCCGGGCGCAGGCTCAGCGCCGCACCGGCGGTGGCCAGCAGGCCGGCGCCGAGGCCCATCGCCTGCAGCAGGCGCCGGCGGTCGAGATACACCGATTCCGGCGTCGCCCGGCTTTCGGGGATGCGCCACCCCGGATTGCGCTTGATCAGCATCGGCCTGTCCTCCTTGACCCGAACCATCCGACCGCGAGCGGTCTCACCTGTAGTTCGCAGCAGGACAGGCCGACGTTACCGCGACACCGCAGCAGGAGCCAGCGGCGCCGATACGCCTCAGCGCAGCGCGGCGCAGGCGCGCTGGATGCGCTCGCCGGCGTCCTGCAGCGCCTCGGTGGCCGTGGCGTAGGAGATGCGGAAGAACGGCGCCAGGCCGAAGGCCGAGCCCTGCACCACCGCCACGCCTTCGGATTCCAGCAGATAGGTCACGAAATCCTCATCGGTCTCGATCACCTTGCCGTCCGGCGTCTTCTTGCCGAGGGTGCCGGCGCAGGACGGGAAGACGTAGAAGGCGCCCTCCGGCCGCGGGCAGGTCAGCCCGGCCGACTGGTTCAGCATCGACACGATCAGGTCGCGGCGTTGCTGGAACACCACGTTGTTGCGCGGGATGAAGTCCTGCGGGCCGTTCAGCGCCTCGACCGCCGCGGCCTGGCTGATCGAGGACGGGTTGGAGGTCGACTGGCTCTGCACCTTGGCGATGGCCTTGATCAGGTCCGGCCGGCCGGCGGCGTAGCCGATGCGCCAGCCGGTCATGCAATAGGCCTTGGACACGCCGTTCAGCGTCAGGGTGCGGTCGTACAGCTTCGGCTCGACCTGGGCCGGGGTGACGAATTTGAAATCGTCATAGACCAGGTGCTCGTACATGTCGTCGGTCAGCACATGGACATGCGGGTGGCGCAGCAGCACGTCGGTCAGCGCCTTCATCTCGGCGAAACTGTAGGCGGCGCCGGTCGGGTTCGACGGCGAGTTCAGGATCAGCCACTTGGTCTTCGGCGTGATCGCGGCCTCGAGATCGGCCGGCTGCAGCTTGAAGCCCTGCTCCGCCGGGCACACCACCGGCACCGGCGTGCCGCCGCACAGCAGCACCATGTCGGGATAGCTGACCCAGTAGGGGGCCGGGATCACCACCTCGTCGCCCGGGTCCAGCGTGGCCAGCAACGCGTTGAACAGCACCTGCTTGCCGCCGGTGCCGACGGTGACCTGGCTGGTCTCGTATTTGAGGCCGTTCTCGCGCAGGAATTTGGCAGCGATGGCCTTCTTGAGCTCCGGCGTGCCGTCGACGGCGGTGTATTTGGTCTTGCCGGCCTGGATCGCGGCGATCGCGGCCTGCTTGATGTTGTCCGGCGTGTCGAAATCCGGCTCGCCGGCGCCGAGGCCGATGACGTCGCGGCCGGCGGCCTTCAGCTCGGCCGCCTTGGTGGTGACGGCGATGGTCGGGGACGGCTTGACGCGGGCGAGCGAGGCGGCGAGGAAGGCCATGGGTCCGGATCCCGGGAAAGTGGAGGCGGGCGACGGTAGCGCCGCCCGCCGCCTGCCGACAAGCCGAAAGCCCTGCGAAAATTCGGGAGCCCGCCCGCGCCGGGCGCGGAGGGCGGTTCCCTCCGTGGCATCGCGGGCGACGGCGGTCTACAGTTTCCTGATGGAGAGTCCTCTACCGCCGCCAGCCGATGATCCCGATACGGCTGCCCTGCGCGCCGCCGTCGCGGAAGCGGTGGCATCTTTGGATGCCGGCTATTACATCCCGCATGAGGAGATGCGGCGTTGGCTGCTCTCCTGGGGCACGGACAACGAGCTGCCTCCGCCCAGCGTCCAGAGACGGCAAAGTCGATAGCCGCTTTCGCAAGGGTCTCGCACCCCGCCCCTACCCCTTCACCGCGCCCTGGGTCAGGCCGGCGATGAGCTGGCGGGAGAAGAAGGCGTAGAGGACCAGCACCGGGATGATGGCCAGGGTCAGCGAGGCCAGCACCGCGTTCCAGTCGGTGACGTACTGGCCGACGAATTGCTGCACGCCGAGGGTGATGGTGCGGGTGCCGTCGCCCGGCGCCAGGATCAGCGGGAACCACAGGTCGTTCCAGATCGGCACCATGGTGAAGACCGCCACCGTGGCCAGCGCCGGCCGCACCAGCGGCAGGATGATGCGGTAGAAGATGCGGTATTCGCCAACGCCGTCGCAGCGCGCGGAATCCTTCAGCTCCTGCGGGATCTGGCGCATGAACTCCGACAGGATGAAGATCGACAGCGGCAGCCCCATCGCGGTGTAGACCAGGATCAGCGCCGCCAGGGTGTTGATCAGGTCGAGCGACACGATCAGGCGCAGGATCGAGACGGTGCCGAGCCGGATCGGGATCATGATGCCGACGGCGAGGTACAGCGCCAGCACAGCGTTGCCCTTGAAGCTGTATTCCGACAGCGCCCAGGCGGCCATGGCGCCGAGGAAGACGACCAGGAACAGGGTGACCAGCGTCACCGTGATGCTGTTGCCGAAGTACAGGCCGAAATCGGACCGGGTCAGCACCGTGTCGAAGCCGACCAGGCTGAAGGTGTCCGCTGTCGGCGGCGCCATCGGCGCGCTGAAGATCGCCTTGCGCGACTTGAAGGCGTTGAACAGCACCAGGACGATCGGGAACAGCGCGATCGCGGTGTAGACCAGCAGCACCGCATGGATGGCGGCGGTCGAGACGCGGGGAGAGCGGTTGGCGGCCATCGGTCAGAGCTCGTAGCGCTGCAGGCGGCGCTGGACCAGGTAGAAATAGGTCATGACGCCGGCCAGGATGATCAGGAACATGATCGTCGCCACCGCGGCCCCCATGGTCGGGTCGCCCAGCTGCAGCTGGAAGCCGAAGAAGGTGCGGTAGAAGAAGGTGCCGAGGATGTCGGTCGCGAAGTTCGGCCCGGCCAGCGCCCCCTGGGCGACGTAGATCAGGTCGAAGGCGTTGAAGTTGCCGACGAAGGTCAGGATCGAGACCATGCCGATGGTCGGCCAGATCAGCGGCAGCTTGATGCGCCAGAAGATCGTCATCTGCCCGGCGCCGTCGACCCGCGCCGCCTCGGTCAGGCTCTCCGGGATGTTCAGCAGCGCGGCATAGGTCAGCAGCAGCGGCATGCCGACCCATTGCCAGACCGAGACCAGCGCCAGGGCGATCAGCGCGCTCTGCTCCTGCCCCAGCCAGGGCGCGAACAGCGAGCCGAGGCCGACCGTGCCCAGCATCGACTTGGCGACGCCCCAGGTCGGCGACAGGATCAGCTTCCAGATGAAGCCGATGATCACCACCGACAGCAGTGTCGGGGTGAACATCAGGGTGCGGTAGGTGTTGGTGAAGCGCAGCTTGGGCAGGGCCAGCAGCGCCGCAAGGCCAATCGCGATCGGGTTCTGCACCAGCATGTGCACGGCGAAGAACAGGACGTTGTTGCCTAGGGCGTTCCAGAACCGGTCGGCCCATTGCGGGTCGAAGAACAGCGCCGCGTAATTGGCCAGTCCGACGAAGCTTTCCACCCCCGCATCGTCCCGCGTGAACAGGCTGAGCCGCAGGCTGTCGAGCAGCGGATAGACCATGAACACGGTGTAGATCAGCGTCGCAGGCGCCAGGAAGACGACGATGTGCCAGGGGAAGCGGCCGCGGCGGCCGGCGATTTGGGCGCGGGGGAGGACGACAGCGGTCTGGGTGCTGGCCATGGGAACAGCCTATCAATACGGGCACAGGGACGCGCGGTCCGGACTGGCCGGGCCGCGCGCTCTGCGCCGGAGGTCAGATCACTTGGCGGCCGGCTTGTACCAGGAGTCGAGACCCTTCTGGATGCTGTCCGCCGCCTGCTGCGCCGTCATGGTGCCGTTCAGCACCTGGGCCGAGACGTTCCACAGCTCGTTCTCCAGGTTCGGCGTGCCGCGCGACAGGATCTGGTACGAGTTGCGGATCGAGGATTCGCAGGTCTTGCGCCAGCTCAGGAACTCAGCCGCCACCGGGTCCTTGACCGTGACCGGATGGTTCGACAGCGAGTAGAAGCCCGGCAGCGCGTTCGAGTAGATGTCGGCGAATTCCGGCGTCGCCACCCATTCCAGGAACGCCTTGGCGGCCTCGGCATTCTTGGACTTGGCGTTCAGGCCGAGGGCGATGTCGGTGTGGTCGCTGATGTAGCACTTGTCGCCCGCCTTCTGGACCGGCGGCGGGAAGGCGCCCATCTTGAAATCGGCCTGGGCGTTGAAGGCGGCGATGTCCCAGGACCCGGCCGGGTAGATCGCGGCGCGGCCGAGGGTGAACAGGTTCTGGCTGTCCGGATAGGCCTGGGCCTGGTAGCCGTCCGGCAGGTACGGCCGCCACTTCGCCAGCTCCTCGAAGGCCTCGACATAGGGCTTGTCGGTGAACTTCTGGGTGCCGGCGATCAGTGCCTTGCGGCCTTCCTCGCCCTTCCACAGGTTCGGGCCGATGTTCTGGAAGCCCATGGTCGCGGCTTCCCACTGGTCCTTGGTGCCGATGTCGAGCGGCGCCACCTCGCCCTTGGCCTTGATCTTGTCGAGCAGGGCGAAGAACTCGGCCTCGGTCTTCGGCGGCTCCAGCCCCTCGGAGGCGAAGATGTCCTTGTTGTACAGGTAGCCGTGGATCACAGAGGCCATCGGCACGCAGAACAGCGTCTTGCCGTCATCGGTGATCCAGGCGCTCTTGGCCACGTCGGAGAAGGTGTCCATGCCCTTCAGGTCGGTGACCGGGGCCAGATAGCCCTTCTGGAACAGCGCCAGCGACGCGTCGAACGGCCGGCAGCTGATCAGGTCGCCGGCGGTGCCGCCCTCGAGCTTGGCGTTCAGGGCGCCGTTGTACTCGGTCGGCGCCGTGGGCGCGAACACCACCTTGATCCCGGGATGGCCCTTCTCGAAGGCCGGGATGATGGTGTCCTGCCAGATCTTCAGGTCGTCGTTGCGCCAGCTCTCGATGGTCAGGGTCGCATCCGCGGCCAGGGCCTGGCTGGAGACGGCGACGAGCGCCGCCCCGGCCAGGAATGCGCCGCGCAGGAATGAATGGGACATGTGCAATGGCCTCCTCTGTTCGGCGTTTCGCCGTTGCTCGCGGGCGGCACCCCGCCCGCTGTCTCGTTAAGATCCTTGCTTCGCCGCCAAGGCGCGACGGAGATCGCCGTCGACGGCATCCAGGCGGCGGCGCCCGTCCTCGGCACTGTCGCCCAGCGCCACCAGGGCGGCCAGCTTGACGTTCTGCCCCGCCGCGTCCAGCGCCGCCCGCGCCGCCGCCTCGTCGACCGGCACGATGCCGCGCAGCATGCGGACCGAGCGGTCGTTCAGCTTGGCGTTGGTCGGCTGCATGTCGACCATCAGCCCGTCATAGACATGGCCGAGCCGCGTCATCACCAGGGTCGAGAACAGGTTGAGCGCCACCTTCTGCGCCGTGCCGGCCTTGAGCCGGGTGGAGCCGGCGATCGGCTCCTCCCCCGTCGCCAGCAGCACGGCGTGGGCGGCATCGCCGAAGATCGGCGCGCCGGGGTTGGAGGCGACGGCGACGGTCAGGGCGCCGGCACGGGCTGCTTCCTGCAGCACGGCGCGGGTGTAGGGGGTGCCGCCGCTGGCGGCGATGCCGATCACCACGTCGTCGGCGCCGAGGCGCAGCGCCGCGGCCTCGGACCGGCCGGCATCGGCATCATCCTCGGCATTCTCCACCGGCCGGCTCAGCGCCGTGGCGCCGCCGGCGATCAGATAGGCCAGCCGGTCCTGCGGATGGCCGAAGGTCGGGAACAGCTCCGACCCGTCCTGGGCCGCGACCCGGCCGGAGGTGCCGGCGCCGGCATAGACCAGGCGGCCGCCGCGGCGCAGCCGGGGCGCCGCATCCGCGGCGGCGGCGGCCAGGGCCGGCAGGGCAGGCCGCACCGAAGCGACGGCGGCGAGCTGGGATTCGAGCAGCGCGTCGAGGATCTCCGCATCATCCCAGGCGTCGATGCCCCTGAAGCGGCGTGATGCGGTCTCGGTTCCCATGCGTCTCGATCGCTGGTCTGGCTGAGTGGTCTAGACCACTCTCTCAGCTTTGCCGGCGGAGCGCAAGATGATCCTGTCCGGCCGGTTGGAACGGCCGCGGATCACCAGTTGAAGGAGAATCCGGCGGTGAACTTCACGCCCGGCTGGTCGCTGCCGATGTCGACCAGCGAGGCGCTGGCCTTGAGCGGACCGAACAGCGTCTGCTCGGCGCCGACGCTGCCGGTCAGGCGCCGGTCGGCGCTGGTGACCTGGCCGCCGAGCAGCAGGGCGGTGGTGTGCCAGGGCAGCTCCAGCCGGGTGTTGCGGTCGATCTCCCAGCTGGTCACCGGCGCCTCGGGGCCGAGCAGCCCGCCGCGGGTCACCGCATAGCGGTCCTCGAACGACCCCGACAGGCCGACGATCGACCAGGCCCGCGACAGCACCGCCGCCAGCTGCCCGGTGCCTTCGCCGGCCTGCGGGTCGAAGCTGGCCTCGACCCGCGCCGACTGCCAGAACGGCACGAACCAGGGCAGGTCGGTCAGGCCGAAGCTGGCCTGCGCCTTGCCGGTGGCGGTGCGTTGCGCCATCTCCGTCCGGTCCCAGCGCTGGGCGAAGCCGGGATAGGGATCGGCCGGGATGTCGAAGGTGACGCCGGTGGTGGCGACGAAGCCGGGGGTCTGCGACTGCAGCGTCGCGCCGACCGAGCCCGCGCCCTTCACGTCGCGCTGGCCGGTGACCGACCCGAACCCTGGATCAACCGCGGCATAGGTGTCAGCCGGCGTTGGGGTCCAAACCCTGTGCGGCCGCCGCCAGCGGGCCGGGCCGGGATCGGCGGGAATGTCGAAGGTGACCGTGGCCTGGGGGATGAAGCCCTGCGGCGGCTGCGGCGCACCGTAATCCTCGTCGGGCCTGGCCTGGACAGCCGGCATCGCCGCCGGAATCAGCGCGGCAGCGGCTGCGAAACGCAGCAGAAGGGGGCGGCAGGTCCGCAGCATCGGCGGGCTGTCTCTCCAGGGATCGGTGGCTTTCCTCCGAACCTAGTGATCCAGCCGCGCCTGCCAACCCCTTGAATTGTGACAATTTCGCCCGGAGCCGCACGGCCGCTCAGAACGCCAGCACCACCTTGCCGAAATGCCGGCCTGATTCGAGATGTCGCAGGGCCTCGCGGGCCTCGGTCCAGGGGAAGCTGCGGTCGATCACCGGACGCAGCCCGGTGGCGGCGATGGCCCGGTTCATCGCCTCGAAGCTGTCGCGCGAGCCGACCGGGATGCCGCGGATGCGGGCGCGGCGGAACATGATCTGGATCGGGTTGATCTCGGCCGCCTTGCCGCCGAGATAGCCGATCACGTTGATCTGGCCGCCGGTGCGGATCGCCGCCAGCGAGCGGGCGAAGGTGCCTGGGCCGCCGACCTCGATGACGTGATCGACGCCGCGGCCGCCGGTCAGGTCGCGCACCGCCGAATCCCAGTCCGGCGTAGTGCGATAGTTCACCGTGCCGGCGGCACCGAGCGCCCGCGCCCGCTCCAGCTTCTCGTCGCTGGAGGAGGTGACGATCGCCCGGGCGCCGGCGGCGACGGCGAATTGCAGGGCGAAGATGGAGACGCCGCCGGTGCCCTGCACCAGCACCGTGTCGCCGGCCTTGATCCTGCCTTCCGCGACCAGCGAGGTCCAGGCGGTCAGGGCGGCACAGGGCAGCGTCGCCGCCTCCGCGTCGGTCAGGTGCTCCGGCACCGCGACCACACCTTCGGCGTCGAGCCGGACATACTCCGCCAGCACGCCGGGGCCGGGACCGCCCAGCGGGATCGCCCGTTCGATGCCCTCGAAGTCGCCGGCGATCCAGCCTTGCCAGAAGGTGGTGGCCACCCGGTCGCCCAGCTTGACGCGAGTGACGCCCTCGCCCACCGCCGCGACCTCGCCGACGCCGTCGGACAGCGGCACCATCGGCAGGTCGAAGCCGGCATGGTAGGTGCCGCGCACGATCTCCAGGTCGCGATAGTTCAGCGACGCGGCGCGCATCCGCAGCACCACCTCGCCCCGCCGCGGCTCCGGCACCGGCCGCTCCACCGGGCGCAGCCGGTCGAGGCCCGAGCCTTCTTCGATCACGAACGCCTTCATGGCTGTCTCCAGGATGTTGCGCTGGAGAGATCGCCCGGCCTCCGCTAATCTTCAAATTCATTGTTTTCAGAAACTTCATACCGGTTTGGCATGATGTTGGACGAGATGCGCGCCTTCGTGCTGCTGGCCGAGACCGGGTCGATCCAACGCGTGGCGGAGCGGCTGCCGCTGACCCAGCCGGCGGTGACCCGGCAGATCCAGCGGCTGGAGCAGCATCTCGGCACCACCCTGCTGGACCGCCGGGTCAAGCCGCCGCGCCTGACCCCGGCCGGTCTCGCGGCGCTGGAGCGCTGCCGCACCATCCTGGCCGCGGTGCAGGAGCTGAAGGCCGGCACCGGCGAGGCGGCCGAGCCGGAAGGGGATCTGCGGCTGGGCATCGGCGTGCTGCACGCCTTCGCCGAGGCGGATTTCACGACGCTGCTGCGCGACCTGCGCCAGCGCTGGCCGCGCCTGTCGCTGCGCCTGACCGGCGGGCTGGCGCACACGCTGCTGGCCGATCTCGATCGTGGCCGGCTGGACGCTGCGGTGGTGCTGCTGCAGGAGAGCGCCGCGCCCTATCCCGGCCGGGTGGTCGGGCAGGAGAAGCTGGTGGTGGTCGGCGCCCGCAGCCTGGCCCTGCCGCGCCGGCCGACCCTGGCCGACCTCGCCGCCTGCGACTGGGTGGTCAGCCCGCGCGAGTCCTGCGACGTCCGGCCGGCGCTGGAGGCGCTGTTCGCGCGGGAGGGGCTGGAGTTGCGGATCTCGGCCGAGGTGCACGATTTGGCGATCCAGCAGTCGCTGATCCGCTCCGGCTTCGGCCTCGGCGTGCTGCCGTCGCGGCGCAGTGCCCCCTTCACCGCACGTGACGAGCTGCGCCGCATCGACCTGCCCGGCTTCCGCTTCGACTTCGCCATCAGCGTGGTGCGGGCCCCGCATCTCGGCCGGTTGGACCGCGCGGTCGACCATCTCGAGGCGGCGCTGCGGCAGCGGCTGGCGCCGGCGGTGGTGCCGATGACGGCAACCCCTGGCCGCAAGTGAATGAGTCCCCCCTCCCCTCGCGGGAGGGGGTTAGGGGGAGGGGGGTCTCACAGAGAGAGTCACCCCGAGCTATGGCAAGTCAGCCAAGCGGCAAGTTGATCACTTAGCGCATTCGCGCGCGGACGCGCGCAGACCCCTCCCCCTACCCCCCTCCCGCAAGGGGAGGGGGGACTAGAAAAGAATCAGTCGAATGGTGTGCAAGGCGGCGCCGAGGCCAACGGACGGGATCACGCCCCGTCGGCCGCGCGGGAAGGCGCCGGCAGCCCCAGCCTGCGGGCGGCGATGTCGACGATGCGGCGCGGCGGGTGGCGGATGTCGACCGTCACCACGCGCTCGCCGTCGCCCGGCGCCTCCAGCGTCTCGAACTGGCTGCGCAGCAGGGCGGGCGGCATGAAATGGCCCTTGCGGTTGGCCAGGCGGGTGGCGATCACCGCCTCCGATCCCGACAGGTACAGGAACGCCACCTGCGGCCGGCCGGCGACCAGGCGGTCGCGATACACCCGCTTGAGGGCTGAGCAGGCCAGCACCGCCGGCTGGCCTTCCGCCAACCATTGGCCGATCTGTGCCGCCATGGCGTCGAGCCAGGGCCAGCGATCCTCGTCGGTCAGCGGGTGGCCGGCCTTCATCTTCTCGATGTTCGCCGGCGGGTGGAAGCTGTCGGCATCGGCGAACACCCCGGCCATGCGGCGGGCCAGCTGCTTGCCGATCGTGGTCTTGCCCGAGCCGGAGACGCCCATGACGATGATCACGCCAGGCGGGCCGCTGGAGTTTGAAATTGCGCCGTGATCCGCGGCCGCCATGGGCATGTCCTCAGCTGAGCTTCACAACCTCGCCGGTGCGGAAGCTCTCATCCGCCGCCAGCACGATGCGCAGGCTGTCGATCGCCGCCTGCATGGAGTCGGTCAGGTCCAGATCCTCGCGGATCGCGCGCAGGAAAAACTCCTGCTCGCGGTCGCACAGCTCCTGGTGGCCGGGCTCGTCGGCCATGGTGATCCAGCGGTCCTGGTCGACGAAGTGGTTGTTCGCGTCGATCGCGGCGGAATGCAGCTTCAGCGCGTTGGTCTTGGTGTGCCGGTCGATATCGGCGGAATCGGAGATGGCGTCGGTCTTGGCCTCGCCCTGCCCGTCCTGCGGCACCACGATCGAGACGCAGCCCTTCGGCCCGACCACGTCCTTCACGAAATAGGCCACCTCGCTCATCATCGGGCCCCAGCCGGCCTCGTACCAACCGACCGAGCCGTCATCGAAGACGACGTGCAGATGGCCGTAATTGTGGATCGCGACCTCGCTGGACAGCTTGGCGCCGATGCCATGCACCCGCACCGGCTTGGCCCCGGTCATCTGGCACATCACGTCGACATAGTGGACGCCGCAATCGACCACCGGCGACAGCGACTGCAGCAGGTTCTTGTGCCAGGTCCAGGAAGGGCCGGAGCTCTGCTGGTTCAGGTTCATCCGCATCACCAGCGGCTTGCCCAGGGTCTTCGCCACCTCGATGAACCTCACCCAGGACGGGTGAACGCGCAGGATGTAGCCGATCACCAGCTTCCGGCCGGTCTCCTTCGCTCGGGCGACGACGCGCTCGGCATCCTTCACCGTGGTCGCGATCGGCTTCTCCATGAACACATGGGCGCCGGCATCCATCGCCTGCAGCGCGAACGCGGCATGGGTGTCGGTATAGGTGTTGATCGAGACCGCGTCCGGCCGGGTCTCGGCCAGGGCCGCGCCGTAATCGGCGAAGCGCGGATAGTCGACCAGCTCGGCCGGCAGGTCGGCCTTGGCGATCGACCGGGCGACGAGGCCGACGATCTCGAACCCGTCCAGCCGATGATAGGCCAGGGCATGCGACAGGCCCATATGGCCGACCCCGACGACGAGGACACGCACGGGTTCGGTCATGGCGGGACTCCCTGGTGACGGATGAGAAACGCTGCGAGGGGAAAGCTCATCCCCCACGCTGTCAAGTCCGAGGGTGTTCAGAACATAGAGACCGCTTTCGCGGCACGGCCCCACCCCCTCCCGCCGCCTTCGGCGTCGGGTCCCWCCCTCTCCCACGGGAGAGGGGATTTTACCTCTCCCTCGGGGAGAGGTCGAAATCGCCTTGGCGATTTCGGGTGAGGGGGTGGCGCCGGCCTATCCGTTCAGCACCCCGGCGTGATGGCGGATGTGGTCAGCGATGAAGGTGGAGATAAAGTAGTAGCCGTGGTCGTAGCCGGCGTGGCGCCGCAGGGTGAGCGGCTGCCCGGCG
>NZ_JBFRCU010000114.1:0-21137 GCF_052113205.1 Inquilinus sp. YAF38
GCCGATCAGCCGATCACCGCGACCCCGGTCGGCGGCCGCGCCGTCGACGCGCCGGTCGCGCGCCTGCGCCGGCGCTTCTTCTCCAAGCTCACCGCCCGCGTCCTGGCCGTCAACATGATGGCGCTGATGATGCTGGTCGGCGGCATGCTGTACCTGTCGTCCTACCAGGAGCGGCTGATCGAGAACGAGCTGTCCTCGCTCGACGCCGAGGCCACGATCCTGGCCGCCAACCTGGCCGAGGCGGCGGTGGTCGGCGGCGTCGACACCCAGCAGTCGCTGGACCCGGACAACGCCCGCCAGATCGTACGCCGGGTGTACCAGACCAACGACACCCGGGCCCGGCTGTTCGGCGCCGACGGCAAGCTGGTGGCCGACAGCCGGATGCTGGGCCAGCCCGGCGGCATCATCGAGGTGCGGCCGCTGCTGGCGCCGCAAGCCAAGGGCTGGTTCCGCGGCATCTGGGACGCGATCTACGATTGGTCGACCGAATTCGCCGGGCCGCGCAAGCGCTGGCCGACCTATGTCGAGCGCCAGGACCAGCAGGCCAATGACTATGCCAGCGTCCGCGCCGCGCTGAGCGGCGGCGTCGGCCGCCAGATCTGGACCCGCGAGGACGGCAAGCTGATGCTGGGCGTCGCGGTGCCGGTGCAGCGCGTGCGGCTGGTGCTGGGCGCGGTGCTGATGACCCGCGAGGGCGTCAATATCGAGGGCAACCTGCAGACGGTGCGTGAGGAGATCCTGAAGGTCTTCGCCATCGCGCTGGGCGTCACCATCATCCTGTCGCTGTACCTGGCCGGCACCATCACCCGGCCGATCCGCCGGCTGGCCCGGGCGGCGGAGCGGGTGCAGCAGGGCCGCGGCCGCAAGATCGAGATCCCGGACATGAGCGGCCGGCGCGACGAGATCGGCGAGCTGGCCTCGGCGCTGCGCGCCATGACCGCGGCGCTGTGGACCCGGATCGACGCGATCGAGCGCTTCGCCGCCGACGTCTCGCACGAGATCAAGAACCCGCTGACATCGCTGCGCAGCGCGGTCGAGACCACCGCCCGGGTCACCGACCCGGCGCAGCAGCGCCGGCTGATGGCCATCATCCTGGAGGATGTGCAGCGCCTGGACCGGCTGATCACCGACATCTCCGACGCCTCGCGCCTCGACGCCGAGCTGTCCCGGGCCGAGACCGGGACGGTCGACATCGGCCGCATGATCGGCATGCTGACCGAGCTGTACAAGGCCACGCTGGAGGACACCGGCCTCAAGGTCGGCCTGAGCCTGCCGCCGGGCTCGGCCCTGACCGTGCCCGGCATCGAGGACCGGCTGGTGCAGGTGTTCCGCAACCTGATCACCAACGCGATCTCGTTCTCGCCGCCCGACGGCACCATCACCCTGCGCGCCCGGCGCGAAGGCGCCTGGGTGATCGCGACGATCGAGGATGACGGGCCCGGCATCCCGGCCGGCAAGCTGGAGGCGATTTTCGACCGGTTCTACACCGAGCGCCCGGCCGGGGAGAAATTCGGCACCCATTCCGGCCTGGGGCTCAGCATCTCCAAGCAGATCATCACCGCCCATCGCGGCCAGATCTTCGCCGAGAACCGCGACGGGCGCCCGGGCGCCCGCTTCACGGTGAAGATCCCCGCGAAATGACGGCGCACATTCACGGCATTCCGTATCGAAGGGGGATCCTCATGACATCGTGCCTGCGCAGGCTGCTGCTCGGCAGCGTCTTCATCCTGGCCGCGGCACCGGCCTTCGCCCAGACGCCGGCCGCCGTTCCGGCACCGCCAGCGCCGCCGGCGGTGCTGGAGGAGATGGACGCGCTGTCCTTCGTCACCTGGGCCAGCGCCTCGGTCCGCGACGCCCCGAACGGCACCGCCGAGCTGAAGGAGACCCTGCCCTTCGGGTCGCAGGTCATCGTCACCGGCCGGCTGGCCATCGGCGGCTGGGTGCGGGTGCAGACCCCAAACACGCCGGTCGGCTACATGTGGGCGCAGACCCTGGCGCCGATGCGCATCGCCATGCCCGGCGCCCCCGCGGAGAGCACGCCCGGCGTGGCCCCGGCCGACGATTCCGCCGACGACACCGTCGGCACCGCGACGCCGCTCGGCACCCTGGGGGCGTCGCCGCTGACCGCCGAGGGCCGGGTCTCGAACAGCGACCAGACCGACGTCTACGCCATCACCACCGAGGGCTGGACCAATCTGAGCGTCGACCTCACCGGCATGACCGGCGATGCCGATATCGAGCTGCGCGACGGCGACGGCGGCACCCTCGGCTCCTCGGCCGCCGGCGGTTCCGACGACGAGCACATCGCCGCGGTGGTCAAGGCCGGCACCTACTATCTCGTCATCACCAGCTATGGCGACGACACCCCCTATCGCCTCTCCGTCTCCGGCACCCCGGGCGAGGAGCCGCCTGCGGATTCGGCCGGGTCCAGCCAATCCGACGCCCGCGCTCTCGGCGACGTCACCGGCACCAGCGCCGAGGCCCGCGACTGGGTCGGCCCGGCCGATGCCAGCGACTACTACGTCTTCCGGATCACCGAGCGGCAGGCCGTCACCATCGGCCTGACGGGGTTGACGGCCGATGCCGACATCAACCTGGAGGGCGCCGACGGCAGCAACCTGCTGAGCGGGACCAACACCGACACCGAGGCGGAGACGCTGACCGCGACGCTCGACGCCGGCACCTACTATCTGAACGTCTATCCGGCCGGCAGCGAGGCCACCGAATACCGGGTGACCGTGGCCGGCGCGCCCGCTGCCCCGCCGCCGCCGGACCATGCCGGCAATACCCCGGAGGAGGCCGGCACGATCGAGCATGTCGGGCCGCAGGCGGTCACGGTCAAGGACTGGGTCGGCTTCACCGACCGCGACGATTATTGGCGCTTCACCCTGGTCAACCGCGCCGACGTCACCATCCGCCTGACCATGGACCAGGGCGACGCCGACATCGACCTCTTGCGCGCCTCGGACCAGGAGAGCCTGATCAGCGGCGCCGAATCCGGCACCGATCCGGAGGAGCTGCAGCTGCGGCTGGACCCCGGCACCTATCTGCTGCGGGTCTACTCCTACCAGGGTGACACGCCCTATACGCTGGAGGCCAAGGCGGTGCCGGCGAAATAACGCGTCTTCTTGTCTGATGATTTGCCGTTGCGATTGACAGGGACCGGGGGTGCCGTCCACCTTCCCACCCGCGATGGCGACGATCCATGCGACCTGCGTCGCAGTCGACGGCCGCGGCGTGCTGCTGCGCGGGCCGTCGGGCAGCGGCAAATCCGACCTGGCCCTCCGGCTGATCGATGCCGGGGGGCGCTTGGTCGCCGACGACCAGGTGCAGCTCTCGCTCGAGGGCGGCGTCGTGGTGGCGCGCCCGCCTGCCGTGCTGGCCGGGCTGATCGAGGCCCGTGGCTTCGGGCCGATCCCGGTGCCGTTCGAGCCGGCCGCCCCGGTGCTGCTGGTCGCCGACCTGAAGCCGGCCGAGGCGATCGAGCGGCTGCCGGAGCCGGGGACCTGTGCCTATCTCGGCATCCGTCTGCCGCTGGTCTCGGTGGCGCCCTTCGAGGCCTCGGCGCCGGTCAAGCTGCGCCTGGCCCTGGCAGCGCTGGCCCTGCCCGAACACCGTCTCGCCCGATGACCGACATTCCTCAACCGCCGCCCGGCCTGCGTCATCGTCTGGTGCTGGTGTCCGGTCTGTCCGGCGCCGGCCATTCCACCACGCTGAAGACGCTCGAGGATCTCGGCCACGAGGCGATCGACAACCTGCCGATCGCGCTGCTCGGCCCGCTGGTCGATCACTCCGATGGCCGGCCGATGGCGGTGACCATCGACACCCGCACCCGCGGCTTCTCGGTCGTGGCGCTGGAGGCCGAGATCGCGGCCCTGCGCGCCCGCGGCGACGTCGATGTCCGGCTGCTGTTCGTCGATGCCGATGACGAGGTGCTGCAGCGCCGCTTCACCGAAACCCGGCGCCGCCACCCGCTGGCGACCGACCGGCCGGTGGCGGACGGCATCCGGCGCGAGCGGCTGGAGCTGTACCCGCTGCGCCCCCTGGCCGACGTCGTGGTCGACACCTCGCTGACCAATCCGCAGGACCTGCGGCGCCTGATCGAGGGACATTTCGGCCTCGACACCGCGCCCGGCCTGTATGTCACGGTGATGTCGTTCTCGTTCAAGCGCGGCCTGCCGCGCGAGGCCGACCTGGTGTTCGACGTCCGCTTCCTCGACAACCCGCACTGGGTGCCGGACCTGCGGCCGCAGACCGGCCAGGACCCGGCGGTACAGGCGATGATCCGGCGCGACGCCCAGTTCGACCCGTTCATGACCTCGCTGTTCGGCCTGCTCGAACCGCTGCTGCCGCGCTACAACCGCGAGGGCAAGAGCTATCTCACCATCGCCGTCGGCTGCACCGGCGGCAAACATCGATCGGTGTTCGTGGCGGAGACGCTGGCGGCCTGGCTGGACGGCCAGGGCACTCGCCGCGGCCTGGTCCATCGCGACATGCCGACGTAAGGGCTGACAGGAAGGCAACCGGAACGACATGACCACCCACCCGATGATCGGCATGGTCCTCGTGACCCATGGTCGCCTCGCCGACGAGTTCGTCGCGGCGATGGAGCATGTGGTGGGCGCCCAGCCCCAGGTCGCCACGGTGTGCATCGGGCCCGAGGACGACATGGAGCAGCGCCGGGCCGAGATCATGGACAAGGTGTCCGCGGTCGATGGCGGGCGCGGCGTGGTGCTGCTGACCGACATGTTCGGCGGCACGCCGTCGAACCTGGCGATCTCGATCCTCGACCGCGCCAATGTCGAGGTGATCGCCGGCATCAACCTGCCGATGCTGATCAAGCTGGCCTCGGTGCGCAAGACCGACACCCTGACCGACGCCGTGACTGCAGCCCGCGAGGCCGGCCAGAAATACATCAGCGTGGCCTCGGCCCTGCTGAAGCCGGAAAAGCGGAAATGAGCGGCCCGGTAACGCCGGACGCTGCCATGGACCGGCTGACGCGCACCGTCACCATCCGCAACCAGCGCGGGCTGCACGCCCGGGCGGCGGCCAAGTTCGTCAAGCTGGTGGCCGAGTTCGACGCCGAGATCTGGGTTGAGCGCAACGGCACCGAGGTCGGCGGCCAGTCGATCATGGGGCTGATGATGCTGGCAGCCGGGCCCGGCACGGACATCGCCATCGCCGCGGCCGGGCGGCAGGGGGCCGAGGCCCTGGCCGCGCTCGTCTCCCTGGTCGAGCGCGGCTTCGACGAGGACTGAATCGATGGCGACCCGGATCGCCGACCTCCCCTCACGCGCGCCCAGCCGCGAGATCGTGCTGAGCGGCCTCGCCGTCTCCGGCGGCGTTGCCATCGGCCCGGCCCATCTGATCGAGAGCGGCGTCGAGCAGGTGCCGGAATACCGGCTGGAGGAGGCCGACCTGGCCGGCGAGCGCGAGCGCTTCGCCGAAGCCCTGGCCAAGTCGCGGCGCCAGATCAAGAAGCTGAAGGCCAAGGCCCAGGCGCTGCCGGAGCAGGCGGCGGAGGATATCGGCTATCTGCTGGACGCCCATGCCGCGATCCTGTCCGGCTCGCGCCTGCTGCGTGGAGTCGAGACCCGCATCGCCGAGGAACGGGTCAACGCCGAATATGCGGTGCAGTCGGAGATCGGGTCGATCGCCGCCCAGTTCGCGGCGATGGACGACAGCTATCTGGCCGGCCGCATCGACGACATCCGAGAGGTCGGGTCCCGGCTGATCCGCAACCTGACCAAGCGCCAGTTCCAGGCTTTGGCCGGCCTGCCCGAGGGCAGCATCATCCTGGCCGAGGAGATCACCCCGGCCGACACCGCGCTGATGGATCCGCGCCGGGTGATGGGCTTCGCCGCCGCCCTCGGCGGCGCCCAGGGCCACACCGCGGTGATGGCACGGTCGCTGGGCTTGCCGGCGGTGCTGGGCGTGCCGGGCCTGCTGGCCGGGGTCCGCGCCGGCCAGACCGTGATCGTCGACGGCACCTCCGGCCAGGTGATCATCGACCCGACGCCGGAGACCCTGTCCGCCTACCGCATCCGGCGCGACCTGGCCCGGGCCGACCGCAAGCAGTTGGAGGCCCTGATCGACCTGCCGTCGCGCAGCCGCGACGGCGTCGACGTCACCCTGTCGACCAATGTCGAGCTGCCGCGCGACGTGCAGATGTCGACCGAGCTCAACGCCGCCGGCGTCGGACTGCTGCGCACCGAGTTCATGTTCATGAACCGGGACGACCTGCCGGGTGAGGAGGAGCAGTATTCGATCCTGCGCGGCGTGGTCGAGGGCATGGCCGGCAAGACGGTGACGATCCGCACCCTCGACCTCGGCGGCGACAAGATCGCCTCGGCCCTCGGCGGCCGCTTCGCCGAGAGCGCCAACCCGTCGCTGGGCCTGCGCGCCATCCGGCTGTCGCTGAAGGAGCCGAAGCTGCTGGAGGCGCAGCTGGCGGCGATCCTGCGGGCCGGCGCGCACGGGCCGATCCGGGTGCTGCTGCCGATGATCACCACCATCGGCGAGATCCGCGCGGTCAAGGCGGCGCTGGACCGCACGATGCGGCGGCTGAAGCGGCGCCGGGTGCCGGTGCCGGCGGCGATGCCGCCCTTCGGGGTGATGATCGAGGTGCCGGGGGCGGCGCTGATCGCCGACGCCCTGGCGCGCGAGGTCGACTTCTTCGCCATCGGCACCAACGACCTGGTGATGTACACGCTGGCCGCCGACCGCGGCGACGAGGCCGTGTCCCATCTCTACGACCCGCTGCACACCGCGGTGCTGCGGCTGGTGCAGTTCACGGTCGAGGCGGCGCTGCGGGCCCGCATCCCGGTCAGCGCCTGCGGCGAGATCGCCGGCGATCCGCGCTTCACCGCGCTGCTGATCGGCCTCGGCATCCGCGACCTGTCGATGGCGCCGCTGCGCCTGCTGGAGGTCAAGCGCCGGATCCTGACGCTGGACAGCGTCGCCGCCGCCCGCCGCGCCCGGATGATGCTGGACCAGACCGATTCCGGCCGGATCGCCGCGCTGCTCGACGACTTCAACGAGGGTGGGTGAGCGACCGATGAAGGTCCTGGTCACCGGCAGTTCCGGGCATCTCGGCGAGGCGCTGGTCCGCAGCCTGCGGGACCGGGGGCATGAGGCGGTGGGCCTCGACGTGCTGCCCGGGCCGTTCACGGCGCAGGTCGGCTCGGTCGCCGACCGCGCCGTCGTGCGGCAGGCCATGGCCGGGGCCCAGGCGGTGCTGCACGCCGCAACGCTGCACAAGCCGCATGTCGCCACCCATGGCCGGCAGGATTTCGTCGACACCAACATCACCGGCACGCTGAACCTGCTGGAGGAGGCGGCGGCCGCCGGCGTGGGCGCCTTCGTCTTCACCAGCACCACCAGCGTGTTCGGCGACGCCCTGGTGCCGCCCGCCGGCGCCCCGGCCGCCTGGGTGACCGAGGCGGTCGTGCCGGTGCCGAAGAACATCTACGGCGTCACCAAGGCCGCGGCCGAAGATCTGTGCCAGCTGGCCCACCGCAACCAGGGCCTGCCCTGCCTGGTCCTGCGCACCTCACGCTTCTTCCCCGAGGCCGATGACGACGGGGCGAAGCGCGCGGCCTACGCCGACGACAACCTGAAAGCCAACGAGTATCTGTTCCGGCGGGTCGATATCGAGGATGTGGTCGGGGCCCATCTGCTGGCGCTGGAGAAGGCGCCGGCGATCGGCTTCGGCCGCTACATCGTCAGTGCCACCACGCCATTCCGGCCGGAGGACCTGGCGGAGCTGCGGCGCGACGCTGCGGCCGTGGTGCGGCGGCGCGTCCCCGGCCACGAGGCCGAATATGCCCGCCGCGGCTGGCGGATGCTGCCGGGCATCGACCGGGTCTATGTCAACGACCGGGCCCGCGCCGAGCTGGGCTGGCAACCCCGCCACGACTTCCGGGCCGTGATCGCCCGGCTGCAGGCGGGTGGCGGGCTGTTGAGCCCGCTGGCCCGGCTGGTCGGGTCGAAGGGCTATCACGCCGAGAGCTTCGCCGAGGGTCCCTATCCCGTAGGCTGACCGGCGGACCGCCAACGACAAGCATCCTCCGTATTGCAATGCATAATATTTTATACAAAACTGTTTGATGCCAACTCGTCGTGGGAAAGAGAGGCATGCAAGAGATCGTTCACATCACGCCGGCGATCTGGGTCCGGTCTGGGGACCGGTCGCCGATCTGCCTGGGCGATGCCGATGACCTGGCCGACTGGCTGGGCCGGACCTGCGCGTCGTTGATGCGGAGCCCGAATGTCGAAGACCACCAGATCCTGGAGTTGGAGGGGCTTCTGGCCCGTGTCGAGGCAACGATCGATGCCGGTGAAGGCCGCCTTCCGCCTGACATTCACCGAGATGTAGTGATCGCCATTTCAGGACTGAGCGGCGTATCCGCCTGGTTCGTGACGAACCGCAACTGGCCGGTGTTGGTTCATCCGTATCTCGACTTCGCCGAGCGGGTCGCCAGGCTGAGAACCGCCCAGATGTGATGCGGGGCCGCCCGCCCTAGACCCGCACCGCCCGGGCCGACGCCGCGGTCGCGACCAGCAGCGCCGCCACGATCCCGAGCGCGGCCGGCAGGCCGAGATGATCGGCGATGAAGCCGATCGCCGCCGGACCGACCAGGATGCCGCAATAACCGAGGGTGGCGATGGTCGAGATCGCCAGCCCGGGCGCCATCCCCGGCACCCGGCCGGCGGCGCTGAACAGCACCGGCACGACATTGGCGGCGCCGATTCCGACCAGGGCGAAGCCGATCAGCCCCGCCACCGGCCAGGGCGCCAGGATCGCCAGCAGGAAGCCGGCCGCCGCCAGGGCGGAGCCGACCCGGACCACCGCCTCGCCGCCGAAGCGGCTGGTGATGCCGTCGCCGGCCAGCCGCATCACCGCCATCGCCACCGCGAACATGGCGTAGCCGAGCCCGGACACGGCCGGGTCCTGGCCGCGGGCCTCGTGCAGGAACACGGCGCTCCAGTCAAGGATCGCGCCCTCAGCCTGAAACAGCACGAAGGTCAGAAGGCCAAGCACCAGCACGATACCGCGCGGCAGGGTAAAGCCCGCCCCGGCCTGTGTGGCGCCGCGCTCCGGCGGCAGCATCGACCCGGCCTGGGCGGCCAGCAGCGCCAGCATCAGGCCACTGACCACCAGGGCCACGGTCAGGGGCGACAGGCCGAGGCCGAGCAGCAGGCTGGCGCCGCCGGCGCCGATCAGCCCGCCGACGCTGAACATGCCGTGGAAGGAGGACATCAGCGGCCGGCCGCCGCGCGCCTCCACCGCCGCGGCCTGGACGTTCATGGCCACGTCCATCGATCCGGTGGCGGCCCCGAACAGGAACAAGGCGAGGCCGAGCGCCAACGCGTCCGGCGCCAGAATGATCAGCGGCAGCGACAGGCAGATCACCAGCCCGCCCAGCGCCGTGATCAGCCGGCTGCTGAAGCGGGCGGCCAGGAAGCCGGCCAACGGCATCGCCACCATCGCGCCGGCGCCCATGCCGAGCAAGGCGAGGCCGAGCACGCCGTCGTCGATGCCGAGCCGGGCCTTGGCCAGCGGCACCTGCGGCGCCCAGCTGGCGGTGACGGTGCCGCAGATCAGGAACATGGCGCGGGTGGCGAGGCGCGGGGCGCGGAGATCGGCGGCCGCGGTCGTGCCCTCGGCGAAACTGGTCATGATGGCTCCGGTCAGGCGAGGATCAGGGTGAGGCCGGCCTGGCGATAGGCGGCGAGGAGGGCGGCGTCGGCCGACCGTTCGGTGATCAGCGCGTTCAGCCGCCCGACCGGCAGGATCGGGAACGGGGCGGCGGTGCCCAGCTTGTCGGCGGTGACGGCAGCGGCGACCCGGCCGGCGCAGGCGACCATGCGGCGCTTCACCAGCGCCTCCTCATGGTCCATGCCGCCGAGTCCGGCCTCGACGTCGAGGCTGCACACCCCGAGCAGGCAGAGATCGGCGCGCAGCCCGTCGAGCGCGGCCAGCACCGAGGTGCCGACGGTGGCCTGGTCGGCCTTGTCGACGCGGCCGCCGAGCAGCACCACCTCGACCGACGGGTGTCGGGTCAGGGCCAGCGCCGCCGGCAGGTTCGGGGTGACGATGGTGCAGCGCAGGTCGGGCGGCAGCGCCTCGGCCACCGCCAGCATGGTGGTGCCGCTATCGAGCAGCACCACCTCGCCCGGCCGGATCAGCCCGGCCGCAACCCGGCCGAGCGCGGCCTTGGCCTCCGGCCGCTCGGTCGCCCGGGTGGCGAAGGTGCCGGTGGCGGGGGTCAGCGGCAGCGCCCCGCCATGGACGCGGCGCACCGCGCCGGCGCGGGCAAGGTCGTTAAGGTCGCGCCGGATCGTGTCCTCGGACACGCCGAGCACGGCGCTGGCCGCAGTGGCCAGGATCTTGCCGTCGAGGGCGAGGAGGTCGAGCAGGCGCTTGCGGCGTTCGTCGGGCAGCAGGATATCGGTCATGGGCGTCACTTGGTTGCGCCGGATCATGCACGAACAGGCATGAACGTGCAAGAACCGGCAACGAGCGCTCCTGCCCGCCGCCCTCCTTTGCACAACAGCAGATCGGGGCAAGGGCTCCCGTGGGCTCGGCCCCTCTGAGACTCTTTCAGAACGCCCATCCCCACCGTCACTGCGAGGAGGCGAGGCCGAGAAGCAATCCAGAGGCCGATGCGAGCGACCCTGGATTGCTTCGCTGCGCTCGCAATGACGGTGTCGAGAATTCTGAAAGGGTCTCCTTCTGCCCTGCAATGCCCGAGGCCAAATCAAACATATAAAGATGTCTTTATGCTTGTGGCGGACGTGCCCGGCTGCTACACCCTGCGGCAATTCCGCTTTGCCTCGAGGAGCCTTCGATGCCCGACGCCGCCACCTTCACCGACTACAAGGTCAAGGATCTCAGCCTCGCCAATTGGGGCCGCAAGGAGATCGCGATCGCCGAGACCGAGATGCCCGGCCTGATGGCGCTGCGGGCGGAGTTCGGCGCCTCGCAGCCGCTGAAGGGCGCCCGCATCGTCGGCTGCCTGCACATGACGATCCAGACCGCGGTGCTGATCGAGACGCTGACGGCGCTGGGCGCCACGGTGCGCTGGTCGTCCTGCAACATCTTCTCGACCCAGGACCAGGCCGCCGCGGCGATCGCCGCCGCCGGCGTTCCGGTCTTCGCCTGGAAGGGCGAGACCGAGGAAGAGTTCTGGTGGTGCATCGAGCAGACGCTGCGCGGCCCGGGCGGCTGGACCCCGAACATGATCCTGGACGATGGCGGCGACGTCACCCAGATCATGCACGACAAGTATCCGGAGATGCTGGCCGAGGTCCGCGGCCTGTCCGAGGAGACGACCACGGGCGTGCATCGCCTGTATGAGATGATGAAGAAGGGCACCCTCAAGGTCCCCGCCATCAACGTCAACGACAGCGTCACCAAGTCGAAGTTCGACAACCTGTATGGCTGCCGCGAGAGCCTGGTCGACGGCATCAAGCGCGCCACCGACGTGATGATGGCCGGCAAGGTCGCCGTGGTCGCCGGCTACGGCGATGTCGGCAAGGGCTCGGCCGCCTCGCTGCGCAGCCAGGGCGCCCGGGTCATGGTCACCGAGATCGACCCGATCAACGCCCTGCAGGCGGCGATGGAAGGCTATCAGGTCGTGACCATGGACGAGGCGGCGCCGATCGGCGACATCTTCGTCACCGCGACCGGCAATGTCGACGTCATCACGCTCGACCACATGCGGGCGATGAAGGACCGCGCCATCGTCTGCAACATCGGCCACTTCGACAGCGAGATCCAGATCGACGGCCTCCGCAACTACAAGTGGGAGGAGGTCAAGCCGCAGGTCGATGAGGTGGTGTTCCCGGACGGCAAGCGCCTGATCGTCCTGGCCCAGGGCCGCCTGGTCAACCTGGGCTGCGGCACCGGCCACCCCAGCTTCGTGATGTCGGCCAGCTTCACCAACCAGGTGCTGGCCCAGATCGAGCTGTGGCAGAACCATGCCAATTACGAGCGCAAGGTCTACGTCCTGCCGAAGCACCTGGACGAGAAGGTCGCGGCGCTGCACCTCGACAAGATCGGCGCCAAGCTGACCCAGTTGACGCCGAAGCAGGCCGAGTACATCGGCGTGCCGACGCAGGGCCCGTACAAGCCGGACCACTACCGCTACTGATCCCGGCCGCGGCCCGGAACCGACCCAGCCCCCGCCTCCGGCGGGGGCTTTTTTATGCCCGCCTCCGGTCGCTCCGTCTGGATATGGGATATTTTGCTCTTGTCATTTTCGTGCCCAAATAAAGCCGTCAACTTTAATTATCGTCCGTTTTGGATGCGGGGATCGATACTTAATTCCTAATTTTGGAGGGGCTTCATGACCACGTTCACAGGCACCAGTGGCGACGACTTTCTGCCGCCGACCGGTGCCGACGACAATGGCGACGACTTTTTCCACGGCCTGGCCGGCAACGACACGCTCTATGGCGGCGGCGGCAACGACACGCTCTATGGCGAGGATGGGAACGACTACATCCAGGGCGGCGCCGACAACGACACCGCCTATGGCGGGGCCGGGACCGACTACATGGATGGCGGTGGCGGCGACGACTATCTCTCCGGCGGCACCGGCAACGATACCATGATCGGTAATTTCGGCGACGACACGTATGTCGTCGATTCCGCCGGCGACGTCATCACCGAATATTCTCCCGACGACGGCACCGACACGATCTATTCCAGCGTCTCCTACACCATGCCGCAATATGTCGAGCGGCTGATCCTGACCGGCAATCTCAACCTCAACGCCACCGGCGGCGGGAGCGCCGACACCCTGGTCGGCAATGCCGGCGACAACACCCTGACCGGCAATGCCGGGGCCGATTTCCTGTCCGGCGGCGACGGCAACGACGTGCTGCGCGGAGGGGCCGGCATGGACATCCTCGACGGCGGCAACGGCGTCGACTACGTCACCTACACCGAGAACGAGGTGGCTGTGACCGTGAACCTGGCCACCGGCGTCGGCAGCGGCGGCAACGCCCAGGGCGACAGCTACAGCAGCATCGAGAACGTCAACGGCAGCACCGGCAACGACACCATCATCGGCAATGCGAGCGCCAATGTGCTGAACGGCTGGGCCGGCAAGGACACGATCACCGGCGGCGGCGGGGCCGACACCTTCGCCTTCTCCCAGACCAGCCACAGCGCGGTCGGCGCCAATGCCGACCGGATCACCGATTTCAGCCATGCCCAGGGCGACCACATCGACCTGTCGGCGATCGACGCCGACACGACGCTGGCGGGCAACCAGGCCTTCATCTTCATCGGCACCGGCCTCTACAGTGGCGACGCGGGAGAGTTGCGCTACTCCGTCGCCGGGGGTGTCACCACCATCGCCGGCGACGTCAATGGCGATGGCACCTCGGATTTCCACATCCAGCTGACCGGCGCGATCGGACTGGTGGTCGCCGACTTCGTGCTGTAGCCCGGCGATCGATCAGTCGGTCGTGGGGATGCCGTCGAAGTCGCTCTCCACCGATAGGTCGTTCTGGTCGGCGCAGGTAAAGCGGGCCGAGCCGGCGAGCGGGTCCAGACCCGTCAGGGTCAGGGTGCCGCTCGCCGACTGGTCGCAGCCGTCGATCGAGCCGTCGCCGGCTTCCAGGCTGAAGGAGACGCCGTAGTCGGTCGCCGATTTGTCGGCCGCGACCGCCTGGGAGAACGGCTTCAGGTCGTGGGCGCCGAGGGCGGCATCCTTCGGCAACGCCACCACCACGGCGCCGACCGGCATCATCTGCTTGGTGCCGTGGACGTCGCGCTCCTGCTCCAGATACAGCAGCAGCAGCCGGCTGCCGGCGGCCTGGCGCTTGGCCGAGCCGGTGCCGGTGATGGTGGCATTGACCGGCGCGCCGACCTTGGTGCTGACCCGGCCCGGGCCGGCGGAAGCGGCCGCCGGCTCGGACGGCACCACCTGGTTCGGGTCGACCGGCACCGCGTCGAAGGTCAGCGACAGCGTCGCCTCCGACGAATCGCGGCAGGTGAAGTTCAGCGTGCCGGCGAAGGGCGAGACGGCGGAGATCTCCACCGTGCCCTGCGGCACCAGCCGGCAGTCGCGCACCCTCGACCCGTCCGCGCCGATGGCGAGGTAGAGCGCGCCGGCGGCCTTGCCGTCCTTGTCGTGCCGGGCTGAATCATAGCTGCCGACCGGGAGATCGCCCGGCGCGACATCGGCCGGCAGCAGCAGCTGGATCTGGCGGGCGCGGATCACCCCCTCGCCGGTCGCGGTCATGCCGAGGACGAAACGGCCGCGATCGTCCTTCACCACGACCGCGAAGCCTTCGATCGTCTCGGTCTCACCGCCGGTGCCCGCGACCGTGCCGCGAAAGGTGCCCAGGGTCTGGTCGGCCGCCGCGGCGGGCAGGGCCGGCAGCAGCAACAGCAGGATGACGGCGAGACGGCGCAGCATGATCACTTCCCGGTGGTCCGGCCGCACCCTACACGCTGCAGCCCCGCCGCGCCTCCCCGCCATCGCGTCGCAGGCCGTCAAGCGGAGAGATGCGCCTCCAGCGCCACCAAAGCCTCCGGCATATCGGCGCGGCCGAAGCCGATGCGGAAGCGGTCCGCCGGCACCGGGCCGAGGGCGGAGCGGTAGACCCGCGCCGGCAGCAGCAGCACGCCGGAGCGTTCGACCAGGTCGTCGGCGAAGGCGTCCACCCCCTCCTCCCCGAGATAGCGCGGGAAGGCGATGCAGCCGGCGGCCGGCACCTGCCATTCGAAGCGGTTGGCGTGGCGGGCGAAGAAGGCGCTCAGCAGCGGCAGGTTCCGGGCGACCAGGGCGCGGCTGCGGGCCACCAGATGGTCGCGGGCGCCGATCGCGATCTCGCCCAGCGCCTCGCTCGGCGCCGGGGCGCACAACGTGGTGTAGTCCTTCTGCCGCACGATCCGGCGCAGCAGCTCGCGGTCGCGACAGGCGACCCAGCCGAGGCGCAGCCCCGGCAGGCCGTAGGTCTTGGACAGCACCCCGACCGACAAAGCGCGTTCGTAGAGCTCGACCGCCGGCGGCAGGCGGTCCTCCTCGCGCCGCTCCAGGCCGCGATAGACCTCATCCGCCAGGATCCAGATGCCGCGCGACCGGGCGAGCCCGATGATCGCGTCGAACACCGGCCGCGCCGGCAACCAGCCGGTCGGGTTGTGCGGCACGTTCAGGATGATGGCTTTGGTGTTCGGCCGCAGCGCCGCGACGATCCGGTCCGGGTCGAGCGACCAGCCGTAGTCCGACTCCGGAGCGGGATCGAGCGGCACACCGGTGACGGCGCAGATGCCGGCGGCCACCGCCTCGAGCGACTGGTAGTTGGGGATCAGCGTCACGGCGTGGTCGTCCGGGCTCAGCAGCGCCCGCACCGACTGGAAGATCGCCTCCCCCGCCCCGACCGTGACCGCGACGTCATCGGCCTCGAGCCCGGCATACATGCCGGCGATCGCGGCCCGCAGCGACGGCGCGCCGGCAGTCTCGGTGTAGCCGAGCCACAGCCGGTCCCAGGCCTCGCGCTGCGCCGGCGTGCCGAGGGCCAGGAGATCGGTCAGCGTCAGCGACTCCATGTCGGAGGCGCAGAGATTGTGGCGGGCGGTGAACTCCCAGCGCGCGAAATAAGCTTCGAGCGCGAATTCGGGCAGCGACATCGGAAGCTCCTCGGGCGGCGTGGTCAGAGGATGGCACCGGGATTGACATTGCTCCAGGTCGAAATTGTTCGGGACAATGTTCCGATTGTCCCGATCTCACCGCCACGCCACTCTGCGGCCCATGACGCCAGAGCTGCTCTCTTCCTTCGGCCTGTTCGCCTTCGTCACCTCGATCACGCCGGGGCCGAACAACATCATGCTGACCGCCTCCGGCCTCAGCTTCGGCTTCCGCCGAACGGTGCCGCACATGGTCGGCATCGCCGCCGGCTTCACGGTGATGGTGGCGGCGGTCGGGCTGGGGCTGGGCGCCGCCTTCGCCGCCTGGCCGCTGCTGTACGAGCTGCTGAAATACGGCGGCGCCGCCTATCTGCTGTACCTCGCCTGGAAGATCGCGCGGTCCGGGCCGATCTCGAGCGACGGCGAGGCCGGGCGGCCGATGACCTTCCTGGAGGCCGCGGCGTTCCAATGGGTCAACCCCAAGGCCTGGGTGATGGCGGTGGGCGCCATCGCCACCTACACGCCGCAGGCGGGGTTCCTGGACAACCTGGCGATCGTCACCGTGATCTTCGGGCTGGTGAACCTGCCCAGCGTCGGCTGCTGGGCCCTGTTCGGCACGGCCCTGCGTCGGGTGCTGCACGCCCCCGCCGCGGTCCGCGCCTTCAACCTCGGCATGGCCCTACTGCTGGTCGCGTCGCTGTATCCGATGGCGGCGGAGCTGTTCGGCTGACGTCGGCCGGGATCGAACACGCCTCCCCTCATTGTCATCCTCGGGCTTGACCCGAGGATCCAGGGGCCATCGAGAACAGCTCTTTGTTGCCCCTGGATTGCCGGGTCAAACCCGGCAATGACACAAGGGGAAGGGACGCCTGTGCCTCAGGCCCCCGGCACGCCCGAGGTGGTCGAATACTCGAAATGCAGCACCTCGCCCGGATGGGCGAGCGGGTGGATGGCATGGGCGGCCGAGGCGGCCTCGGCGAAGCCGGTCAGGATCAGCTTCAGCTTGTGCGGATAGGTGGCGATGTCGCCGACGGCGAAGATCCCGGGCGCGCTGGTCGCCGCCGTCGCCTGGTCGATGGCGATGTGGCTCTTGTCCAGCGCCAGGCCCCAATCGGCGATCGGCCCGAGATTCATCGACAGGCCGAAGAAGGGCAGCAGCACGTCGGCGTCGAGCCGCCGCACCTCGCCCTCCAGCGTCGCCACGGTGACGGCGGAGAGCTGCCCGCCCGTCCCCTCCAGCCCGTGCAGCTGGTAAGGCGTAACCAACTCGATTTTGCCGGCCTCGGCCAGGGCATGCAGCCTGGCGACGCTGTCCGGCGCGCCGCGGAACTTGTCGCGCCGATGCACCACCATGACCTTGGCGGCGATGTCGGCCAGCAGGATCGACCAGTCGAGCGCGCTGTCGCCGCCGCCGGCCACCACCACCCGCTTGCCGCGCAGCGAATCCTTCCGGGTCACCATGTAGAAGACCGAGCGGTTCTCATAGGCCTCGATCCCGGCCAGCGGCGGCCGGTTCGGCCCGAAGGCGCCGACCCCGGCGGCGACGATCACCGCCGCAGCATCGATCCGGGTGCCGGCACTGGTGCCGACCAGCCAACGGCCGTCCGGCTGACGCGCCAGGGTCTCGACCCGCTGGCCGAGATGGTAGACCGGGGCGAAGGGCGCGGCCTGCGCCACCAACCGATCGATCAGTTCCGCCGCCTCGATCCGCGGCTGGCCGGGGATGTCGTAGATCGGCTTTTCCGGATAGAGGGCGGCGCATTGCCCGCCCTGGACGTCGAGCACGTCGACAACATGGCATTTCATCTTCAGCATGCCGCATTCGAACACCGCGAACAGCCCGACCGGGCCGGCCCCGATGATGGCGACGTCGGTGCGATGCGGCATGGCGGTTCTCCGGAGCTCCAGACCCCGATGGGATAGCCGGTTCCGGGTCGGCGCGCACCATCGCGATGCGACGCGGACGTGACGCAATGGGTCCGGTTATGCGAACAATCGACCGATGTTCCGATTCACCCTCGACCTGCCGGACGAAGCCGCGACCGCAGCCCTGGCGGCGCGGCTGGCGGCACTGCTGCAGCCGGGCGATATCGTCCTGCTGGCCGGCGACCTGGGCGCCGGCAAGTCCTTCCTGGCCCGCGCCCTGATCCGCGCCGCGGTCGGCGAGCCGGAGCTGGAGGTGCCGAGCCCGACCTTCACCCTGGTCCAGTCCTACGACCTGCCGGCGGGCGAGCTGTGGCATTTCGACCTGTACCGGCTGGCGGCGCCGGAGGAGGTGCTGGAGCTGGGCTGGGACGAGGCCCGGCTGGGCATCTGCCTGGTGGAATGGCCCGACCGGCTGGGTTCGCTGGCGCCGGCCGACCGGCTGAAGATCGAGCTGGCCCACGGCCCGGCCGACGGTCGCGTCGCCAGCATCGTCGGCCTGGGCGGCCGCGGCGTGGCCCTGGCCCGGGCCCTGCGCGAGGGCGCATGACCCCGCGGGTCTACACCATCCCGGCCGGCGGCGGCGTCGCCGACGCCCTGGCACGGGGCCTGCTGGCCCAAGCCGCGGGCGACCCGCTGGCCTTGGGCGCCATGACCGTGCTGCTGCCCAGCCGGCGGGCCGGCATCACCCTGCGCGACGCTTTTCTGCGCGCGGCGGAGGGCAAGCCCTTGCTGCTGCCCCGGCTGCTGCCGGTCGGCGACATCGACGCCGACGCGCTGGGCCTGGCGGCCGGCGAGACCCCGGCGGTGGCCGAGGCGCTGGAGCTGGCGCCGGCCATTCAGCCGCGGCAGCGCCAGATCCTGCTGGCCCGGCTGGTCCTGGCCCGGAAGGACCAGGAGGTCGGCGCCGACCAGGCGATGCATCTGGCGGCGGCGCTGGCTCGGCTGCTGGACGAGGTGCAGGCCGAAGGGCTGGGCTTCGACCGGCTGGACGGGCTGGTGCCGGCGGAGCTGGCCGAGCATTGGCAGGAGACGCTGCGCTTCCTGCGCATCGTCACCGAGACCTGGCCCGAGGTGCTGCGCGAGCTCGACGCCCTCGACCCGGCCGAATGGCGCGCCCGGCTGACCCGGGCCCAGGCCGAAGCCTGGACCGCCTCGCCCCCGGCCGACCCGGTGATCGCAGCCGGCCTCCTGGGCACCAACCCGGCCGAGATCGCGCTGCTGCGCGTGGTCGCGTCGCTGCCGCAGGGCGCGCTGGTGCTGCCCGGGTTGGACCGTTTCATGGATGGGGAGAGTTGGGACCAGCTCGACGATGGCCATCCGCAGCAGCCGCTGAAGCGGATGCTGGAGGGGCTGGGCGTCGACCGCGCCGATGTCGCCGACTGGCCCGCCCCGGCCGCGGGCGGCCCCGATCGCACCGTATTGTTGCGCGAGGTGATGCGGCCGGCCGCCACCACCGATGCCTGGCGCAGCCCGGCCGGGCTGGATGCCGCGGCGCTGGCCGGCCTCGTCCGGATCGATTGCGCCACGTCGCAGGAGGAGGCGGGGGTCATCGCCCTGCTGCTGCGCGAGGTGCTGGAGACGCCCGGCCGCACCGCCGCGCTGGTGACGCCGGACCGCGATTTGGCCCGCCGGGTGGCGGCGCATCTCACCCGCTGGCAGGTGGCGGTCGACGATTCGGCCGGCCGGCCCTTGGCCGACACCCCGGTCGGCGCCTATCTGCGGCTGGTCGGCGACGTCGCCTTCCGCGATGCCTCGCCGCTGTCGGTGCTGGCGCTGCTGAAGCACCCGCTGGCGGCCGGTGGCGAGCCGATCGGCCTGTTCCGCGAGGCGTTGCGCCGGCTGGAGCGCCAGGTGCTGCGCGGCCCGGCGCCGGAGTCGGGCATCGCCGGACTGAAGACCGCGTTGGCGGCCAGCGACGCGGGGCCGTCGCTGGGCCGGTGGCTGGACAAGGTCGCCGACATCCTCGGCCCCTTCATCGACGCGGTGCGCGGCGAGGACCAGTCGCCGGCCGAGCTGCTGCGGCTGCATATCGAATGCGCCGAGGCGCTGGCGGCAACGGATGCGGAGCCCGGCCCCGCCCGGCTGTGGCGGGCCGAGGATGGCGAGGCGGCGCAGGCCCTGGCCGAGGAGCTGCTGGCCGGCTTCGACGGCTTCCCGCCGATCCCCAGCCCGGACTGGCCCGGCCTGTTCGAGGCGATGATGGACGGCGCCGTGGTGCGGCCGCGCTGGGGCCGCCACCCGCGGCTGGCGATCCTGGGCCCGGTCGAGGGCCGGATGGCGCGGTTCGACCGCATCGTGCTGGGCGGGCTGAACGAAGGCACCTGGCCGTCCGCGCCCGCCGCCGACCCCTGGCTGTCGCGGCCGATGCGGCGGCAGTTCGGCCTGCCGGCGCCGGAGCGGCGCATCGGCCTGGCCGCCAACGACTTCGCCCAGGCCGCCGCCGGCGCCGAGGTGTTTCTGACCCGGGCGGAGAAGGTGGAGGGCACGCCGACCGTGCCGTCGCGCTGGCTGCTGCGGCTGCAGGCGGTGCTGGACGGCGCCGGCCTGGCCCTGGCGCCGCCGGCGCGCGACTGGCGCGCCTTGGCCCGGTACATCGACCAGCCGGATGCGGTGCGGCCGGTGCCGCCGCCCAAGCCGAAGCCGCCGGTCGCCGCCCGGCCGCGCCGCCTGTCGGTGACTCAGATCTCGGTCTGGATGCAGGACCCCTACGCCATCTACGCCCGGATGGTGCTGGAGCTGGAGCCGCTGGACCCGATCGAGGCCGAGCCGGGCGCGGCCGAGCGCGGCACCGCGATCCACGACGCCCTGGCCGGCTTCCTGCAGGCCTATCCGGAGATGCTGCCGCCGGATGCGCTGGACCGGCTGCTGGCGCTGGGCCGGGCGGAGTTCGCCAGGCTGCCGCCGGGGCCGGACATCCGCACCTTCTGGTGGCCCCGCTTCGCCCGCATCGCCGCCTGGTTCGTCGAGACCGAGGCCCGGCTGCGCGCGGCCGGGCGGCGGGCGATCCTGACCGAGCAGAAGGGGCTGGTGACGCTGGACGCCCCGGCCGGGTCCTTCGCCCTGTCCGGCATCGCCGACCGCATCGACCGGGGCCCGGACGGGCTGGTGGTGGTCGACTACAAGACCGGCGTGGTGCCGAGCAACCCGCAGATCCTGGCCGGGCACCAGCCGCAGCTGCCGCTGGAGGCGATGATGATCCGCGACGGCGGCTTCCCCGGCGTGCCCGAGGGCGTGCCGGTGGCCGGGCTGGAGCATTGGCGCCTGTCCGGCGCCGCCACCGCCGGCGAGATCAAGCCGGTGAAGCCGGCCGAGGGCGATTTCGCCGCCCTGGCCGAGCAGGCGCTGGGCGGGCTGATGGGCCTGATCGCCCGCTTCGACCTGCCGGAGACGCCCTATCTGTCGCAGCCGCGCGGCGTGCCGCCGCGCTTCTCCGACTACGCCCATCTGGCGCGGGTCAAGGAATGGTCGGCGGGAGGCGGCGAGGAATGAGGATCGACAGGGCCTGCTCTGGCATCGGGAGCCCCCTCCCCCTACCCCCCWCCCGCAAGGGGAGGGGGGACTC
>NZ_JBFRCU010000115.1:0-20851 GCF_052113205.1 Inquilinus sp. YAF38
GCTATTGCTGCTATCCAGCCCAAGCCGACGTTCCAACTCGGCAACCCGCGCCGTCAGCACTGCGTTCTGCTGCTCCAGCATCCGGTTGCGCGCCTGCAACTCGCCAATTAGGGCCAGAAGACCTTCCTCGGACAACGATGGGGGTGGCGGCGTCATCCTTCCTTGACTCACAAACCTCCCAGATCGGTCAAGAGGTCAAGGTCCTCCTGGGCAGTTACGCGCAGCGAAGCAATCCAGGGCCGTTTGGCGTGGCCCCTGGATTGCTTCGTCGGCTTCGCCTCCTCGCAATGACGGCTCTTTTGCGCCGCCCTCACTGGACCGCCGACAGGAAGCGGTCCAGCCGCAGGCCGGCGGGCCAGGTCCAGACCGGCTGCGAGGCGCGGCCGAGATCCCAGGACGCAACGATGACCTCGGCCTTGCCGACCAGGTCGCCGACCGGCAGCAGCCCGACGCCGCCGGCGCTGACCGGCAGCCTGCTGTCGGCCGAGTTGTCGCGGTTGTCGCCCATGACGAAGAGATCGCCGGGCGGCACCGTCACCTCCGCCATCTCGTCCAGCGGCCCGCGGGCGTAGAGCTTGAAGATCGGGTGGCTGACCCCGCCGGGCAGGGTCTCGATCGCGCGGATGGCAGGCACGCTCGCGCCGTCGCCGTGCTCCACCCTGCCCTCGCCGTCCGGCCGCAGCCCGACCGGCTCGCCATTGATCCACAGCCGCCCGTCCCGCATCGCGACGCGGTCGCCCGGCAGCCCGATCACCCGCTTGACCCAGGTCTGCGACGGGTCGCCCGGCCAGCGGAAGACAACGACGTCGCCGCGCGCCGGCATCCGGCCCAGCACCCGGCCGCTCTCGGGCAGGGTCAGGCCGAAGGGCAGCGAGGCGGCGCTGTAGCCATAGCTGAACTTGGTGGCGACCAGCTCGTCGCCGATCTGCAGCGTCGGCTCCATCGAGCCCGAGGGGACATAGAAGGGCTCGGCGATGGCGGTCTTGCCGGCGGCGATCACCAGCAGCAGCACTGCCAGCTCGCCGGCGCCGCGCAGCCAGCGCCGGGCGGTTCCACCAGTCTTCGATGCCGTGTCGGTCGCCATGGCATACCTCCGATGCCGCCGACCTTCGCGCCGAGCCCCGCGCCGGACAAGTTAAGTCTGGGACATGATCCATCAGGTGCCCAGGCTGATGCCGCCGTCGCAGACCAGGGTATGGCCGGTCATGTAGCCGTTGCCGATGACGAAGGCGATGGCCGCCGCCACCTCCTCCGCCCGGCCGGGCCGGCCGACCGGGATCTTCTCGGCATAGGCGGCGAAGGTCGCCTGCTTCTGATCCTGCGGCAGGAAGTCCCACCAGGGCGTGTCGATCAGACCGGGCGAGACGGCATTGACCCGCAGCGGCTTGAGCTCGGCGGCGAGGATCCGGGCCACGGTCTCGATTGCGCCGTTGATCGCGGCTACGCCGGCCAGGCCGGGCGTCGCCATCCGGGCGCTGACGGCGGAGACGAAGGTCATCGACCCGTCCCGGCGCAGCTGCGGCAGCGCCGCCTGGGCGCAGGCGAGATGGGCCCAGAATTTGCCTTCGAAGGCCTGGCGGAATGTCGCCAGGTCCAGCTCGGCGAAAGGCCCGAGCACGCCCTGGCTGCCGCCGAGGGCGAGGACGAGATGGTCGAAACTGCCGACCTGTTCGAAGGCGGCGGCGACCGAGGCCGGATCGCTGGCGTCGAGGACCACGGTCACGAGCGTCCCGCCGGCTTCGGCCGCCGCGGCGGCCAGCTTGGCCGGATCCCGGCCGGCGATGGTGACGCGCAGGCCGTCGGCCGACAGCCGCCTGGCCGTGGCCAGGCCGATTCCCGACGACCCGCCGATGACGAAGGCATGGCTCTGCTGTGCGGACATGGAGATCTCCATCCGTTGGTGACTGCGATGATGTGTGGGGAAGAAGGGGGCTAGGCCGGCCCGATCCCGGTCAGGCGCTCGCTCAGGATGCGCAGCCGTTCCCGTGCCCGCGGATCCTCGGCCTGGGCCAGCGGGCGCGACGGCCGCCGGCCATTGAAATAGACGCCGCTCCGGCCCTCCAGCTCGGGCGAGGCCGCAAGCGCCAGGATCGCCTCGCCGCCCTCCTCGACCGTGCTGATCGGGTGCGTGCCGCTCTGCCGCACCATGGTGGTGTCCATATAGGTCGCCGGATGCAGGCAGGTCGCGGTGACGCCGCTGCCCTTCAGCTCTTCGGCCAGGTCGAAGGTGGACAGGATCTGCGCCAGCTTGCTTTGGCAATAGGCGCGGACGCCGCTGTAGCCGCGGGTCAGCATGACGTCGTCGAAATCGATCGCCTGCTGCCCGGCCGAGGCGACATTGACGATCCGGGCAGGCGCGCCACGCCGCAGGGCCGGCAGCAGCAGCCGGGTCAGCAGGAAGCCGGCAAGATAGTTCACGGCGAAGCGCAGCTCGTGGCCGTCGGCGCTGGTCTCGCGGCGGCTGGGGTCTGGCCCGGTGCCGATGCCGGCGTTGTTGATCAGCCCGTCGAGCCGGTCGTGCCGCGCCAGGACCGCCTCGGCCAGGCGCCGTACCTCGGCCAGAGAGGACAGGTCCGCCGGCAGGAACTCGGCGCTGCCGCCCTCGGCCCGGATCGCCTCCAGCGCCGCCTGGCCGCGCTCCTGGCTGCGGCCGTGCAGCAGCACATGCGTGCCATCGGCCGCCAGTCGGCGGGCGACCCAGCGCCCAACGCCATCGGTCGAGCCGGTGATCAGGATGGTCTTGCCGTTCAGGGCCATGCCGCAGGCTCCTCTGCCTCGTCCGTCCACGGGAAGATGGACGCTGTGACATCAGTTAAACAGGACCGGCTTTATCCTGGTATCGATACTGATATGCTGAGGGCATGACGGTGATCGATCCGGCCCCCGATGCGGGGCGGCGGCGCGAATTGGGCGCCTTCCTGCGGTCGCGGCGCGAGCGGTTGGCGCCGTGCGACGTCGGCCTGCCCGACGGATCGCGGCGGCGGACGCCGGGCCTGCGGCGGGAGGAAGTGGCGCTGCTCGGCGGCGTCGGCACCACCTGGTACAGCTGGCTGGAGCAGGGGCGCGACGTGCGGCCTTCCGCCGAGACGCTGTCGGCGCTGGCCCGCGCCCTGCGGCTGGACGCGGCCGAACGGCGGCACCTGTTCGTTCTGGCCTGCCGGCCGGCGCCGGAGGAGCGGACGCAGGCGCCGGAGCAGGTGGGTGAGCCGCTGCGCCGGATGCTCGACTGCCTGACCGACCAGCCGGCCCAGGTTCTGGGGCGGCGCTGGGACGTGCTGGCCTGGAACCGCGCGGCCGAGCTCGTGTTCGGCGACTACGGCGCGCTGGAAGGCGATGCGCGCAACACCATGAGCCTGATCTTCACCGATCCGGGGCACCGGCGGCTGCTGACGGATTGGGAGGCGGTAGCGCGGGCGGCGCTGGCCCAATTCCGGGCCGACAGTGCCAAATACGCCGGCGACCCGGAGTTCGAGCGATTGGTCGCGCATCTGACGCGAGAGAGCCCTGAGTTCCGGGAATGGTGGCCGCGGCACGAGGTGCTGCCGCATCTGTCTGGCCATAAGCGCATCCGCCACCCGGCGGCCGGCCCGATGGTGTTCGAGCACACCGCCATGCGCTTCGACGACGGCACCGACCGGCGGATGGTCGTCTATGTGCCGCTGGCCGAGTCCGACACTATCGCCAAGCTGGCGCGGCTGCTGCACGCTGAAGCCCTGGCTGCCGAGTAGGCAGGACAGGTTGGTTCCATGTTCCCGTCATTGCCGGATCAAGCCCACGGCTGTCCGGTTAAGCTCTTCAGGTTGCAGATCCAGGGGCTGAACTAAACTTTTATTGTCATTGCCGGGCTTGACCCGGCAATCCAGGGGCCATCGAGAACTGCTTTGAAAGTCCCTGGATCCTCGGGTCAAGCCCGAGGATGACAATCAAATTGAATGTCGACCCAAGATAAACACGCTTTAGTTGCGATTTTGCTCAACCGGACCGCCGTGGGTCAAGCCCGGCAATGACGGGAGGAGGCGTGGAGAGACGTGCCCCTCACTCGTCCCAGGACGCCAGCCCGAGCAGCCTCTCGCCGAGTGGCGTGAGCTTGGCGCGCTCGTAGCGGGTCTTCTCCCATTCGCGCGGGTCGCCGGGGAAGGCGTAGCCCTGCGGCGGCTCGCGGTCGCGCCAGGACTGGATGCGCCAGTCGCGCAGCTGGGCGTTGCCCTCGTCGGCCGGGGTCATCGAGATGTACTGCGCCATCCGCACCCGGTCGTGCGACCGGTTCGGCCGGATGCCGTGGGCCAGCAGGCTGTTGAAGATCAGCAGGTCGCCGGCCTTCATGGTGACGTTCCGGATCTCGAAGCCGGTGGTGTCCGGCGCCCAGGGGTTGCGGTCGGCCGGCTGGGTCTCGCGCCAGGTCTCCAGCGTCCGGAACAGCTCCGGCACGCATTGGAAGCCGCCCATCTCCGGGTCGGTGTCGACCAGCGACAGCACGCCCTGGCAGTTCACCGGCAGCGGCGTCAGCGAGGTGTCGGCGTCCCAGTGGATGAAGCCGTTGAAGCCGCGCGCCTGGCGGTTCGGCGGGTTCAGGTTGGCGCGGTCGATCGTGACCCACAGCCGCTCGGTGTCCCAGATGTCGACGAAGGCGTCGTACACACGGCTGTGCTGGCGGTTGTCCCACAGCAGCTGGTGGTTGTAGATCTCGACCATGCCGCTGTTGTTCAGCTCCTTCATCGCATGGTCGCGCAGTTGCGGCTTCACCCAGCTCTCCGGATCCTTCGGATCCATCTCCTGGAACTCCCACAGCAGGTCCCGCGTGCGCTGGACGTTCTCGGCCGGAACCGCGTTGGGGACGACGACATAGCCCCAGGTGATCCAGTGCCTCCAATCGTCCTCGGACAGGACGCGCAGCGGCCGCGTCTTCTCGATGTCCTTGAGCTGGGTGTCGTAGGTGTAGGAGACCGAGGCGTTGCCCGGCCGGTTGTCCCCGTATTGATAGCGGTCCATCTCGGCGTTTCCCCTGAGCGGTGCGGCGTTCGGCCGTCCATGTCCGCAACTGTAGCGCCGTCCGGCCTCGCCATGTTGGCGCCGCCTGCCGAAAACTGATACTGGAGTCGCGTCGGGCGGCAACCGAGCTGCCCCTGCGTATCAGTTCTCGCCATGCAGCCGATCTTCGAGAAGGTGACAGTCCCGGGGGATGCGTCCTGGACGCTGCTGAACCGGCGGCTGGACGACGCCATCCCGTTCGAATGGCACTACCACCCGGAATTCGAGCTGACGCTGACCCTGAACAGCCGCGGCCAGCGCCATGTCGGCGACCATCTCGGCCAGTATGACGACGGCGACCTGGTGCTGGTCGGCCCGAACCTGCCGCACACCTGGTGCTCGCGCGAGCGGATCGACCCGGTCCGGCCGCATATCGCCCTGGTGATGTGGTTCTCGCCGGACTGGGCGGCGCGGCTGGTCGGCTCCCTGGCCGAGCTGCGGCCGGTGGCGCGCCTGCTCGACGAGGCCGGGCGCGGCCTTGCCTTCTCCGCCGAGGCCGCCGCGGCAGTGCGTCCGACGATCGAGGCGATGCCGGATCTCGACCCCGCCGGCCGGCTGTTGCGGCTGATCGAGGTGCTGACCGCCCTGGCGCGGGACGAGGGCCGGGCACCGCTGGCCGCCCCGGCCCCGCTGCCGGCCGCCGTGGCGGCGCCGGAACAGGCGCGGATCGACCGGGTGCTGAACCACATCCATGGCCACTACCGCGACGAGATCCCGATCGCGGCGCTGACCGGCCTGGCCTGCCTCAGCCCCTCGGCCTTCCACCGCTTCTTCCGCCGGCACACCCGGCTGACCGTGTCGCGCTATGTCGCCCAGCTGCGCATCGGCCAAGCCTGCTCGCTGCTGATCAACAGCGACCGGCCCATCGCCCATGTCGCCGACGAGGTCGGCTATCCCAACATCGCCAATTTCAACCGCCAGTTCCGGGCGCTGAAGGCCATGACCCCACGCGAGTTCCGCCGCAGCTTCCGGGGGTGAGGTGAGGTCAGCCCGGCGCGGAAGGAACGCTGTCGAAAGTCGCCTCGAGGCGACAAGCCGACGCATGACCAGGATGGATGCAGGTGTTTGGGGCGTCTAAAGTCGATGGTGACCTCAGCCCAGAGGTGTCCCCTTCCACCGCGAGGACGCAGATGGCCACTCCTCTCAAGACGCGGCTCCCGAAGAATTTCGAAGATCTGCTCAAGACGGGCGATCTTGCGGAGCTGAAGGTGGTCTTCGAGACCTGCGATCTGAATGCCCGCGGCGGGTACGACCAGCAAACAGCGCTCGCCTTTGTGGATTGTCCCGATGAGCTGGCCCGCTGGTTGGCCGCCCAGGGCGCCGATCTTTCAGCCGCCGACAGCCACGGCGACACACCTTTGCATGCGCGGTCGCGCGCCTGGCGGGGCCGTATCGAGGTTCTGCTGGAGCTGGGGGCCGATGTCCACAATGACCGCCCGTCGGTCGGCACGCCGCTGCATGCGGCGGCGGCATCCCACATTCCCCCCAATGCTCGCCTGCTGCTGGAGCACGGCGCCCAGGTCGATGCCCGCAACCAGGCGGGCCTCACTCCCCTGGAACTGGCCCTGCAGCAGTGTAGCAATGCGGTGCTGGAGCGGATGACGCCCCTCGCGGAAGTCCTTCTGGCCGCCGGCGCCGGCAGGACCGAACGGATGAAGGGCTTCGTCGAGGAGATCGGCAATCGCTTCGAATTTCACCGCGGCAACTTCAACCCGGAGTCGGTCGAGGCCGCCAGCGCCGCTCTCGCTCGGCTGTATGAGCTGTTCGACGTCGCGCCCGTGCCTCGCCGCGCCCTGCATGACGGCAAGTCCACGGTCGTCGTCAAGGCGACCCGCTGGCAGGACCAGCACCGGGAATTGTGGAACTTGCTGGTACCAGGCAGCGGCCCCGCGGCCACGGTGCAGGGAGAAGTGGTGCGGATCGTCGGGCGCATCTCCAACGAACTCGACGGCAATGGCGGCGCCAACTGGGATGGAGAATATGGCAGGATGGCCGACGCCTATCTGCGCCATGTCCAGACCGGCAATCCCCTGCCCGACCACGAGATCCGGGAAGTCGCCGCGATCGTCGCCCGGGTCAAGGCCAACTTCGGCAACCCGGCGCGCTTGGTCGAGCTGGCGGTCGCCTGGGTGCTGGCGAACCCGAAACCAATCAAGCTCGCGCCCCCGCCCTATAGGCGCTAGCCACCGCACGGATCGGATCTGCACATCGCGAGCCCGATCAACAGCGACCGGCCAATCGCCCATGTCGCGGACGAGGTCGGCTATCCCAACATCGCCAATTTCAACCGCCAGTTCCGCGCGCTGAAGGCGATGACCCCGCGCGAGTTCCGCCGCAGCTTTCGGGGGTCAGATCGCCCCACGTGACTCGGTTTGGAATGGTGGAAGTCGACGATTGAATCGATAGAATGCCGCATCATGAATGATGAGCCGCGTCATCGGTCTTACGGCACCCCAATGAGTGAGTGGATCTCGCTTGTTGGGGAGCTGGACGTCGACGCCGTGGGGTTTTGGCAGATCGTCCCGGCTGGTCGTAGTGAGTTCGGGCTCGAAGGAGCTGCGCTCGTCGACTTCATCAAGCGCAGCCTCCTGGCGCACTTCGCATATGGAGCGCGCCCAGTAAGGCACGTCCCTGGCAGCGGATATCTATGGACGGTGCAGCCCCAATACGGTGACGAGCCCGAGCCAATGGCAGAGGCTATTATAGCCGAATGGGACGCCGGTGGCCGGCCCGACCCCGATCCTGGTGGCCTTTGGCTCGCTATACCGGCAATCTACTTGCAGCGTTGCTAAACCGCAAAGGTCAGAGGTGGCCCAGCTTGGCCCCCTCACCCGATCGCCTTCGTCATCTCCACCCAGGTCGGCCGGTCATAGCCCGGATGGGCGTGCAGCGCCCCCTCGACGAAGCCGAGCGACGCGAAGAAGCGGCGGTTGTCGTCCAGCGCCAGGCGGACGCCGAGCGTCAGCCGCGCTCCGCCCAAGCGCCGCGCCTCATCCTCGGCCGCCGCCATCAGCGCCCGGCCGACGCCGCCGCGGCGGTGCGCGCCGGCCACCRCGACCCGGCCGACATAGATGTCGCAGCCCTCGCGCCGCTGCAGGAACAGGCAGCCGACCACCGCCCCGCCCGCCTCGGCCACCAGCCMGAGCTCGCGGCCCAGCAGCACGGCGATGGTCTCCGGCGTCTCGCGCACCGCGCTGGGCGGCGGGTCGAGCCGGTCGAGATAGTCCGCGAAGGCGCCGCGGATCAGCGCCACCACCGCCGCGATCTCCGCCGAGTCGCCGCGCATCGGCCGGACCGTCACCCCTGATCCGGGCGCCGCGCCGCCGCCCTGCCTCGTCTTCGCCATGGAAAAGCCCCGAGTCGCCTGCCCCATTATGCAGTGCCAGAATGCGGCCGGCGGAGACAGCCCCGCCCACGGCAGAATTGAAGGGGGAGACCATGACTCATCGCATGACAGCGGGCGTCGCGACCTTGGCCGCACTGCTTGCGGCGACGCCGGCCTGGGCCCAGAGCGGCAATCGCGGCCTGCAGACCGTGACCGACGGCGCCAAGGTCACCGGCCATATGACCATCGATTTCAACTCGCGCAGCGTCCGCAACAGCAACGGCCTCGACGTCTACACCATCGAGGCCCTGACGGTGGCGGATCTGATGGCCTATGCCGGCTCGGCCCAGCGCAAGCCGGAGGACACCATCACTTACAGCCTGAGGATGGACGTCAATAACCCGGCGAATCCGAGCCAGATAGCCAAGGAAGTGGCCATCATGCGCGGCGAGACGCCGATCGACGAGGGCGGGCGCTACCAGCCCGAATCCGGCAACCTGCGGCTCGACATCGTCAAGGGCCAGCAGTCCAGCGGCAAGTTCGGCGGCGTCATCCAGGGCCGCGAGGTCACCCGCTGGTGGGAGCTGGGCGAGCAGATCAACCGCGCCTCGAAGGCGGCGGACAAGCTGTATTCCCGCACCGTCAACGGCAAGGTGGTGACGATCCAGGTCAAGAACCCGGATCCGCTGGCCTTCCAGGGGCTGGTGCTGGCGCCGGGCCCGCTATCGTTCCTGCCGCAGACCCGGGTGTCGGGCAATCTCGACTATGACTACGAGCTCGGCAACTGGCTGACCGACAATAACGGCATCACCTTCCAGTATGCCATCGGCAACCAGGCCTATACCGACAAGGTCACCGGCTCGATCCGCTTCGTGGAGGAGGAGGGCAGCTTCACCGACGCCAAGGGCCAGAGCCGCAACTACACCGGCTATTACGACTACAATCTCCGCTTCAACGAGCCGGTGGTGAAGCCGGAAGAAGCGTTCTTCGGCGGCGAGAACAACGACGCCGATGTCGATGCCTTCTTCGGCACGGTCGAGCAGAACCAGGCCGGGCTGTACGGCCGGATCTACTATGCCGACGGCGAGGATGGCTGCAAGCGCGAGAAGGACGAATCGGGCCAGATGAAATGCGTCGGCCCGACCCGGTCGGAGGTCTACTGGGACCTGAAGCCGGTCAAGCTGACCTACAGCCAGCTCGGCAACTGGTTCAAGCTCGAGCCGCTGATGATCGGGCCGTTCAACGACGAGTG
Organism: Inquilinus sp. YAF38; assembly: GCF_052113205.1. NCBI lineage: Bacteria > Pseudomonadati > Pseudomonadota > Alphaproteobacteria > Rhodospirillales > Rhodospirillaceae > Inquilinus > Inquilinus sp. YAF38. The sequence continues at coordinate 9,606 of NZ_JBFRCU010000115.1, forward strand.
AGCTGTCAGCCGTCCCTCCCTCCTGTCATTGCCGGGCGTGACCCAGCAATGACAGGAGGTCTCGACAGCCTCTGGATGCCCGGGTCGAGCCCGTGGCTGTCCGGTTGAGCAGAAGTCGCAAGCAGATCGTGTTTATCTTGGGTCGGTATTTTATTTAATTGTCATCCTCGGGCTTGACCCGAGGATCCAGGGGCTTTCAGAGCGGCTCTCCGTGGCCCCTGGATTGCCGGGTCAAGCCCGGCAATGACAATAAAGGTTTAGTTCAGTACCTGGATCTGCAACCCGAAAAGCCCAACCGGACACTTGGGCTTGACCCGAGGATGACAGGAACAGGGCACAAGCCTTCCCTACCCCGGCAGCGCCCCGGCGTCGTGGCCGCCATGGCCGTCATGGTGCTCGTCGCCGCCAGCCGAGGACACCTCGACCTCGCGGAACCGCACCCGGTTCTGCCGCGCCACGGTGGCGCGGCGCAGATCGTCCAGCTTGGCGTCGGGCTCGGCGATCGGGCCGATCAGGATGTTCGGCGCCGACTGGTCGCGCGTGGTCAGCCCGACCGTGCCCAGCCCCAGCACCATCCATTGCAGCGGCCGTGACAGCGAGAAGTCGCGCACCCGGAACAGCTCGACCTCCTCGCGCTTCCGCACCAGCAGGCCGGAGCGGATGATCAGCCGCTCGGTCGTCAGCTCGTAGCTGGTCAGCCACCGCCACGCGGTCCAGACCAGGGCCAGCACGATCGGAATCGCGGCCAGCGGGCCGGCCAGCAGGCCCAGCAGCACCGCCAGCACGATGGCGACGATCCAGCCATACAGGCTGGCCCGCAGCGAGGTGCGGATCTTCCAGATCGTGCTTTCGCCGGCGACCGCCGCCGCTGCGTCCTGGGTGGTCTCGGCCATCTTGGTCCCCCTTGGCTGATGCCGGAGCGAAGGGTACGGTCGAACCGAGCGCCCGTCCATGGCGGTTCTGGGCGGAGGAGTACGGCCATGAGCTGGCAGCCGACCCGCGATCCCGTCACCGGCGAGACGCCCTGCCCCCTGATCGAGACCGTGGTGATCCCGCGCACCGCCGATATCGGCGGCTTCGAGGTGCGGCGCGCCGTGCCGTCGATGCAGAAGCGCTCGGTCGGCCCCTTCGTCTTCATCGACGAGTTCGGCCCAACCCTGTTCGGCGCCGGCGACGGCATCGACGTGCCGCCGCATCCGCATATCGGCTTGGCCACCGTGACCTATCTGTTCGCCGGCGAGCAGACCCATCGCGACAGCCTGGGCACGCGCCAGCTGATCCGCCCCGGCGACGTCAACTGGATGACCGCCGGCCGCGGCATCGCCCATTCCGAGCGCACGCCGCCGGCCCTGCGCACCACCGGGTCGACCCTGTTCGGGGTGCAGACCTGGGTCGCCCTGCCGGCCGCTCACGAGGAAGTGGCCCCCAGCTTCGCCCATCACGGCATCGACGACCTGCCGGTGATCGAGGATGCCGGCACGTCGGTGCGGCTGATCGTCGGCTCGGCCTATGGCGCGCGCTCGCCGGTCGCCACCTTCTCCGAAACGCTGTATCTCGATGCGGCGCTGCAGGCCGGGGCCGTGCTGCCGCTGCCGGCGGAGCATGAGGAGCGGGCGGTCTATGTCGTCTCCGGCCGGGTCCGGATCGGCGGCGACGATTTTGCGCCGCAGCGCCTGCTGGTGCTGCGGCCCGGCGACATGGTCTCGATCGAGGCGCTGGAGGAGACCCGACTGCTGGTGTTCGGCGGCGAGCCGCTCGACGGCCCGCGCAAGCTGTGGTGGAACTTCGTCGCCCGCAGCCGCGAGCGCATCGAACAGGCTAAAGACGACTGGCGCGAAGGCCGCTTCGGCACCATCCCGGACGAGACCGAGCGGCTGCCGCTGCCGGAAAGGTGAGGCGCGCCTTTGCCGCGTAGGTTGGGTTCGCGCTGGCGAACCCAACATTCCGACGCCGTGCCCGCGGCACCACGTTGGGTTCGCCATGCGAACCAACCTACGCCCCAGACGAATCCTCGCGCAGATGCTCCACCAGCCGACGTGCATGCACCGGCAGGGCGTCGAGGGACCGGACACAGATCGACAGCCGGCGCAGCGCCCAGGGGTCGGACAGCGGCACGGCGCGGATCGCCATGCTGCGGCGGCAGCGCCGGGCCGCCGTCTCCGGCACCACTGCCAGGCCGACACCCTGCTCGACCATCCGGCACACCGCATCGAAGCCGCCGAGCCGGACCCGCAGCGTGAGCGGCCGGCCCGCCCGCGCGGCGTGGCGGGCGAGATGGTCCTGCAACGCGCTGCCGGGGCTTAGGCCGACGAAATCCTCGCCCAGCACCTCGGCGAAAGCGATGCGGCGCCGGGCCGCCAGCGGGTGGCGGCGCGGCACCGCGAGCACCAGCCGGTCGATCCGGAACGGGATGCGCTCCAGCCCTCCGCCGCCATCCGCCGCGCCCCCGTCGGCCATGTCCGCGACGATGCCGAGATCGGCCAGCCCGGCGGCCACCGCCTCGATGATGGCGTGGCTCGGCCGCTCCTCCAGGTCGATGTCGATCCGGGGGTGGGCGGCCAGCCATCCGGCCAGCGGCTTCGGCAGGAACTCGGTCACCGCCGCCGTGTTGCCGAGGATGCGGACATGGCCCTTGAGGCCGCGGGCATAGTCGCCGAGCTCGCCGCGCATCCGCTCGATCTGCTGCAGCACCAGCCGGGCGTGATGCAGCACCGCCTCACCGGCCGGGGTCGGCACCACGCCGCGCCGGCCGCGCCGCATCAGCGCCGTGCCGGACGCCGCCTCCATGCCGCGGATGCGGGCGCTGGCCGAGGCCAGGGCCAGTGCTGAGCGCTCGGCGCCGGCGGTGATGCTGCCGGCCTCGGCGACATGCAGGAACAGGCGCAGATCGGTCAGGTCGAAGCGCATCGGCGGGTCCTCCGGCACGGCCAGCCTTCGTCGCGGCCGAAGGCTGGCTGCGTTCCTCCCACATTGTCGCCGGCGCCGGCGCCGGGCAAGCTCCGGCAATGATCGATCCGTTTTTCCTCCTCGTCGCCCTCACCTTCCTGCTCGCCGGCTTCGTCAAGGGCATGGTCGGGCTGGGCCTGCCGACGGTGGCGATGGGGCTGCTCGGCCTGGCCATGGCGCCGGCCCAGGCGGCGGCGCTGCTGGTGGTGCCGTCGCTGGTGACCAATCTCTGGCAGCTCTTCGCCGGGCCGCGCTTCGGCGGCCTGCTGCGCCGGCTGTGGCCGATGATGGCCGGGATCTGCCTCGGCACCTGGGCCGGGACCGGTCTGCTGATCGATGCAGGGGCCGAGCACGCCACCATCGCCCTCGGCGCCGCCCTGGTGCTCTACGCCGCGATCGGCCTGGCCGGGCCGCGCTTCTCGGTGCCCGCCCGGACGGAGCGCTGGTGGTCGGGCCCGATCGGCGCCGCCACCGGCCTGGTCACCGCCGCCACCGGAGTCTTCGTCATCCCGGCGGTGCCGTTCCTGCAGGCGCTGGGGCTGGAGAAGGAGGACCTGATCCAGGCGCTGGGCCTGTCCTTCACCGTCTCGACCCTGGCGCTGGCCGCCGGCCTGGCGCGCGACGGCGCGTTCCCGCTGGCCGCCGCCGGCACCTCGCTGCTGGCCCTGGTCCCGGCGCTGCTCGGCATGGCCGCCGGGCAGTGGCTGCGGCTGCAGGTCCGGCCGGAGGTGTTCCGGCGCTGGTTCTTCCTCGGCCTGCTGCTGCTCGGCCTCGACCTGGCGCTGCGGCCGCTGCTGTGAGCTACCGGTATAGATCGAGCCTCAGGGCGTAGTAGCAGTCGATGGCGTTGCCATAGGTGTAGGAGGCGACGCGTCCGCCGGCATCGAAGCCGAAGCCGAGGAGGCAGGTCCAATGGTCGGTCGAGGCCGAGATCCAGGGGCCGTCGACCTGTGTGGTCCTGGTCTCGCTGTAGCTGCGCAGCCAGCCGTCACGGGTATAGTACAGGCCGTTCACGGTCTCGGTCTGCGGGATCGACATGTGGTAGCCGCCACTTTCCGTCTCCCGGGACTGCCTGAACGTGACGTAGCGAAGCCCGTTCCGGCGGATGGAGTCACTGGTCGGCGTGCCGAAGACGCCGATCAAGGCCTGCTTCGGCATGCCGATAAAGCCGTCCAGCTTTTCGCTGACGAGATCTTCCTTGCTCGCGGCACAGGCGGCGAGCAGCAACACACCGAGAAGGGCGAAGCCCAGTCGGAGGCGAGGCATCTCTATCGACCCTGGGTTGGGATGACCGATAGCTGCAACTATAAATGGATCTTTATAAAATAGCAACATATGAACGTTGCGCAATCCAAAAGGGAAATCCAACCTGCTATTCCGGCGCGACGCAGCCGTCGCCGACATAGGCGTAGCTGGCGACGCGGTTGGCGGCGTCGAAGTAGAAGGTGGTCAGGCAGCGCCGGTCGACCGTGTAGGGCGGCACGTACTGGTCGTCATAGACGGTCCGCGTCTCCTTGTAGCGGTGCTTGTCGCCGTCGTCGTCGCGATAGGTGCCGCGGACGAGCTCGGTGCGGGGCACGCTGTTGACGTAGCCGCCGCCCCGCTCCACCCAGGACAGGTTGAACTGGGCATAGCGCCGCCCGTCCTCGGTCCGGCCCTCATAGATCGGCGGGCCGTAGCGGACGATCAACTGGTCCTTCGGCTGGCCTTTCAGCTGGTCCAGCCCCTTGCGGAAACCTGCCTCCGTGGCGCAGGCGGCCAGCAGCAGCGCCCCGGCCAGAAGGGCCGCCAGGGCGCGGAATCGCGCAGTCATTCCGGTCTCGATGCCAGTGTCTCTCCCGCCGGCGATGGCACCATCCCGTCGTGGCGGAATGAAGGCGCTACAACGGCAGGTTGTCGTGCTTCTTCCAGGGATTCTCGAGCTTCTTGCCGGCCAGCATCGCCAGCGCCTTGCAGATCCGCCGGCGGGTGTTGTGCGGCATGATCACGTCGTCGACATAGCCGCGGGCTGCGGCGACGAAGGGGTTGGCGAATTTCTGGCGGTATTCCTCGGTCCGCGCCGCGATCTTCTCGGCATCGCCGATATCCGCCCGGAAGATGATCTCGACCGCGCCCTTCGGCCCCATCACCGCGATCTCCGCGGTCGGCCAGGCATAGTTCAGGTCGCCTCGCAGATGCTTCGACGCCATCACGTCATAGGCGCCGCCATAGGCCTTGCGGGTGATCACCGTGACCTTCGGCACCGTCGCCTCGGCATAGGCGAACAGCAGCTTGGCGCCATGCTTGATGATGCCGCCGTACTCCTGGCTGGTGCCGGGCAGGAATCCAGGCACGTCGACAAAGGTGACGATCGGGATGTTGAAGGCGTCGCAGAAGCGGACGAAGCGTGCCGCCTTGCGGCTGGAATCGATGTCCAGGCAGCCGGCCAGCACCATCGGCTGGTTGGCGACGATGCCGACGGTGCGGCCCTGCATCCGCGCCATGCCGATGATGATGTTGCCGGCGAAGGCGGGCTGCAGCTCGAAGAAATCGCCCTCGTCCACCACCTTCCCGATCAGCTCCTTCATGTCGTAGGGCTTGTTCGGGTTGGCCGGGATCAGGGTGTCGAGCGACATCTCCGGCCGGTCGGCCGGGTCCTCGGTCGGGCGGATCGGCGCCGGCGACCGGTTCGAGGACGGCAGGAAGCCGACGAAGTCGCGCAGCCGCAGCAGCGCCTCGACATCGTCCTCGAAGGCCAGGTCGGCGACGCCGGATTTGGCAGTGTGGGTGACGGCGCCGCCGAGATCCTCGGCCGTCACCACCTCATGCGTCACCGTCTTCACCACATCCGGGCCGGTGACGAACATGTAGGAGCTGTCCTTCACCATGAAGATGAAGTCGGTCATCGCCGGCGAATACACCGCACCGCCGGCGCAGGGGCCCATGATCAGCGAGATCTGCGGCAYCACGCCCGAAGCCAGGACGTTGCGCTGGAACACCTCGGCATAGCCGCCGAGCGAGGCCACCCCCTCCTGGATCCGGGCGCCGCCCGAATCGTTCAGGCCGATCACCGGGGCGCCGACCTTCATCGCCTGGTCCATGACCTTGCAGATCTTCTCGGCATGCGCCTCGGACAGCGAGCCGCCGAACACCGTGAAGTCCTGGCTGAAGACGAAGACCAGCTTGCCGTCGACGGTGCCGAAGCCGGTGACCACGCCGTCGCCCGGCACCTTCTGCTCGGCCATGCCGAAATCCGGCGAGCGGTGCTCGACGAACATGTCCCATTCCTCGAAGGAGCCGGGGTCGAGGAAGATTTCGAGCCGCTCGCGCGCCGTCAGCTTGCCCTTGGCGTGCTGGGCCTCGACCCGCTTGCTGCCGCCGCCCAGGCGCGCCGCCGCGCGCTTCTTCTCGAGCACCTCAAGGATTTCGCGCATTCTCTCCCCGCGGATGTCCGCCAAGCGTCATCCGCCTGCAATAGCACGCGGCGCAGGGCTGGGCGAGATCGGGGCTTGCCAGCGCGGTAGGCCTTGGGTCCTGATATCGTCTGACGTTTCCGCGAGGACCCGCCATGAAGATCGACCCAATGATCGCCGGCTTCGCCGACGAGCTGACCGAATGGCGTCGGGACATCCACGCCCATCCCGAGCTGGGCTTCGAGGAGCAGCGCACCAGCGCCCTGGTGGCGGAGCGGCTGCGCGCCTTCGGCTGCGAGGTCGCGACCGGCATCGGCAAGACCGGCGTGGTCGGCACCCTTCGGGTCGGCAACAACCCGAAGGCGATCGCGTTGCGCGCCGACATGGACGCACTGCCGATGCAGGAGGCGAACGGCTTCGGCCACCGGTCGCAGACCGCGAACACCATGCATGCCTGCGGCCATGACGGCCACACCACCATGCTGCTGGGCGCCGCCCGCTACCTGGCCGCGACCCGGAACTTCGACGGCACGGTGCATTTCATCTTCCAGCCGGCCGAGGAGGGCCGCGGCGGAGCGCAGGCGATGATCGCCGACGGGCTGTTCGACCAGTTCCCGTGCGAGGCGGTGTTCGGCATGCACAATTTCCACACGCTGGATGCCGGCCGGGTCATGGTCCGTCCCGGCCCGACCATGTCCGGCGGCGGCATCTTCGACATCGAGATCACGGGGCGCGGCGCCCATGGCGCGCTGCCGGAGACCGGCATCGATCCGGTGGTGATCGCGGCGCATGTGGTGACGGCGCTGCAGAGCGTGGTGGCCCGCAACATCGCCGCCCTCGATTCCGCCGTGGTCAGCGTCACCCAGATCCATGCCGGCGACGCCTACAACGTCATCCCCGACACCGCCGTGCTGCGCGGCACCTTCCGCGCGCTGCGGATGGAGGTGCTGGAGGCGCTGAAGGCGCGGATCGAAACAATCGCCCGCGACGTCGCCACCGCCTTCGGCGGCCGGGCAACGCCGGATGTGCGGATCACGGTGATCCCGGTGCTCAACGACGCCGCCGAGACGGAATGGGTGGCCGAGGCCGCGGCGGATGCGCTGGGCGCCGACGCGGTCGACAGCAACGGCGCCATCGTCATGGCGTCGGAGGATTTCGCCTTCATGCTGGCGGAGAAGCCGGGCGCCTTCCTGTTCATCGGCAACGGCCGCGGCAGCGTGCCGGTGCACAACCCGCATTACGACTTCAACGACGAGATCCTGCCGGTYGGCGCCACGCTGTGGTCGCGGCTGGTGGAGACCCGGCTGAAGAAGGCAGGGTGAGCCTCACGTTTCGTCGCCGCCGATGTCGCCATGCGAGTGGCGGATCTGCAGGATCTGCACCCGGTCCGGCAGCTCGATCAGGAACTCCGGGTCGCGGTCCAGATGATGGATCGCCGTCGGGTCGCTGCCGGTAAACTGCGCCATCGCCTCGACGCTCTCCCAATAGGAGATGGTGACGAACTCGGTCTCGTCCGCGCGATCCTCGCGCAGGCACTGGACGCCCAGGGCCTTCTCGATCAGCGGCTTGATCCCGACCTCGTAATTATAGGCCTCGTATGCGTCGGCCCGCGCCCGCACCGTGCGGCCGCGCCAGATCCGGGCAATCATGGGTCGGCCGGCATCGCTATTCATCGTGTCGCTCCTTACTGGCCGTGCCGGGCTTCAGCCCCTTTAGATAGGTCGCCCGGCCGGATGCTCCAGTCAGTCCGCCGCCAGCGCGACCAGCCGGGCCGCGGCCTGCAGCTCGGCCTGCAGCCCGGCGCGCCGGGCCGTGGCCTCGGCCTCCTCGCCCCAGCGCTCGATCTGGAAGCTGGTGTCCAGCTCGGCCAGCTCGAAGGCCTCGTCGGCGTCGATCCGGCCGGCCAGCAGGGCCAGGCCGAGGACCAGCGAGCCGGTCAGCGCCGTGGCCTGGTGCAGCGCCGTCAGCCGCCAGTCGTCCTGCGCCGCGACCGCCGCGCGCAGCGCCGCCAGGCTGGCGTCCGGCTGCGCCTGGTGGACGATGCCGGAGGTCACGGCCAGCGGCGCGTCATGCGCGGTCATCGCCCAGTCGAGCAGCGGCTGCCAGGCGGCGGCCTGCCGCTCCACCAGCGCCGCCGGCGCCTCGGCCCGGTAGCACAGCAGGTCGCTGCCGCCATAGGGGGCGATGGTGTCGATGACCACCTGCCGGTTCGGCGCCGTCTTGTCGATCGTCGTCGCGGCCAGCTGCATCAGCGGCATGGAGGACGGGATCACCTTGTCGGCCTGCGCCTCCCATTCCGCCGCCACCGCCTCGGCCAGCGCCCGGCTGGGCAGGACGAGATCGGCCTTGGCCGGGCTCTTGATCGGCTTGCCGTCGAGGACGACGCCGAACCCGTCGCCGGCCGGCACCACACCCACGGTCTTGTAGAAGCGCTTCATCGTCCGGTCCTGTCGCTCTCCGCCCGCGCCGATATCGGCAATCGCAGCCGCCGATGCAACCCGTACCTTCCGTCGCCGCCGCGGGAATGCTACCGCGAAGCCACGATGCAGCTCGACCTGACCAACACCTCGATCATCCTCGCCGTCGCCCTGGCGGTGACGGCGGCCATGCTGGTGATGGACCGGCGCAAGCCGCCGCCGGGCGAGGTACGGCTGTTCCCGGTGATCCCGGTGATGATGGTGGCGGCGCTGGTGGTGATCCTGATGCTGGCGCATCTGGTCTCGCTGCTCACCGGCCACCCGCTCCAGGGCCGCAGCGGCTTCTGAGCCGCCGCGGCCCCGGGGAGACGGCTACTGCCCGTTCCAGGGCGTCAGCGCCTCGATCTTCAGCTTGCGCTGCTCCGCCGCCGGCAGTTTGTAGTCGCCCTTATATGGCGCCGATTCGAACGAGCCGTAGGTCGGGTTGGCAATCGCGATCCAGTCGCGGCCCCAATGGTCCTTGGCCGCCTCGAAGGCCTTCTGCCGCTCCTCCAGCGTGCCTTTGTAGGCGTCGCTGAAGTCGCCGAAATTGTCGCCGGCCAGCAGCAGGATCCGGTAGTCCTTGGCGATCACGGCGCGGCGCGTGCCCTTGACCGAGCCCCAATCCGGCTGCTCCTTGGCGCTGAGGAAGGTGTCGACATTGTCGCCCATCGGGAAGCCCAGCGCCTTCATGTGCTCGACCGTCGGCCCCTCCTCCTCCTTGGTCCGGTTGGTGACGTAGAACACCTTCACGCCCTTGGATGCCGCGTATTGGGTGAACTCGACCGCGCCGGGGATGGCGGTGTCGATCTTGGCGTTGACATATTTGGTCCAGGTCTTGGGGTCGAAGCCGGAGCCCTCGGCCACGTTGCGGGCCTGGTAGGGCGAGGTGTTCAGCAGCGTGTCGTCGACGTCCAGCACCACCGCCGGCGGAAGATTCTTGAAGTCGCCGGTCTGCTCGGCCGGCGCCGCGGTGCGGGACGGGTCGGCCAGCGCCTCGTCCAGCCGGAGGCGGGCCAGGGCATAGGCGCCGATCGCATTGGCCTGCGCCTCGACCGAGGTCTGGTCCCACAGCACGGCGTTCAGATTGTCGTCCGGACCGGGGGCCTGCTGCGCCTGCGCCGCGCCCGCCACAGCCATCATCGCCAGGGCCGAAGCCCATCCATACCGCATCATCCGAAGCCTCCGTTTGTTACAATTTCGTGACGACATTTGAGCAGGCCCGGACCGCGCGCGGCAACCCCCGTTCAGGCTTCGTATCGCGCGCCGCCCCGCCGTGTTAGGAGTGCGGGGCGCGACGAAGGGAGGACCGATGTACACGCTCTACGCCCAGCCCGGCACCGGCTCGACGCTCAGCGAGATCATGCTGACCCTCGCCGGCGTGCCCTTCGCCATCAAGTCGGTCGACGTCTTCGACAACCCGGCCGACCGCGAGATGCTGCAGCGCCTGAACCCGCTGACCCAGGTGCCGGTGCTGGTCCTGCCCGATGGCACGGTGATGACCGAGAGCGGGGCGATCACGCTGCACCTCGCCGATGTGGCGCCGGATTCCGGGCTGGCCCCGCCGCCCGACCACCCGGACCGGCCCGCCTTCCTGCGCCGGCTGGTGTTCATCGTTGCCGCGCTGTACCCGACCTGGGCCTATGGCGACGACCCCGGCCGCTGGGTCACCGGCGACCAGGCGAAGGCCGAGCTGCGCGCCTCGACCGACGAGCACCGTAAGGTGCTGTGGCGGCAGATGGAGGCGGCGGCGGGCACACCTTGGTTCCTCGGCCTCACCCGCTCCGCCATCGATGTCTATGTCGCGGTGATGAACCATTGGCGGCCGCGCAGCGAGTGGTTTGCCGCCGAATGCCCGAAGCTGTCGGCCATCGCCGGGCGGCTGCGCGCCGACCCGCAGCTGGCCGAGGTCTGGCAACGAAACGAAGGCTGAACCATCCGATCCCGATTCTGCGACCGAGGGGGCGTGACGTGAAGAAGCTGATCAACAATCCCCGCCATGTCCTGCGCGAGATGCTGGAAGGGTTCGTCGACCTGCATTCCGGCCTGGCCCTGCTGGAGGAGGAGGCGGTGGTGGTCCGCGCCGATCTGCCGGTGCCGGCCTCGCGCCCAATCGCGCTGTTATCCGGCGGCGGCAGCGGGCACGAGCCGGCCCATGCCGGCTATGTCGGCCCCGGCATGCTGGCAGGGGCCATCGCCGGCGACGTCTTCACCTCGCCCAGCGTCGACGCCGTGCTGGCCGGCATCCGCGCCGCCGCCGGCCCGCTGGGCGCGGTGCTGGTGGTCAAGAACTACACCGGCGACCGGCTGAACTTCGGCCTCGCCGCCGAGCTGGCGCAGGAAGAGGGCATCCCGGTCGAGACCGTGGTGGTGGCCGATGACGTGGCGTTGCGCGGCACGGTCGAGCCGGCGCGCCGCCGCGGCATCGCGGGCACGGTGCTGATCCACAAGC
>NZ_JBFRCU010000116.1:0-20114 GCF_052113205.1 Inquilinus sp. YAF38
CGCCCAGAGACTGCACCTGCTCCTTCGCCGCCGGGCGCACATCGGTCGCCGACACCACCGCCCCCAGCCGACGCGCCGTCGCGATCGCCTGCAGCCCGGCCACGCCCGCGCCCATCACCAGCACCCGCGCCGGCGGCACCGTGCCCGCCGCCGTCATCATCATCGGGAAGGCCCGGCCGAACACCGACGCCGCCTCCAGGACCGCCCGGTAGCCCGCCAGGTTGGCCTGGCTCGACAGCACGTCCATCGCCTGCGCCCGCGTGATCCGCGGCACCAGCTCCAGGGCAAAGCTCTCGATCCCCGCCTCGGCATAGGCCGCAAGGCTGTCGGCGTCGTCATAGGGCTCGAGGATGCCGATCAGCGTCGCCCCGCGCGGGATCAGCGACAGCTCGTCCAGCTCGCCCTCCCCGGCCCGCAGCGGGCGGCGCACCTTCAGCACCACGTCGGCGCCCGCGAGAGCGGCTGCCGCATCGGGCGCCACCTCCGCCCCGGCCGACCGGTACGCCTCGTCCGTCACCGCGCTGCCGAGCCCGGCGCCGGATTCCACCACCACCGTCGCGCCCAGGGCCACCAGCTTCTTCACGCTGTCCACCGTCGCCGCCACCCGGCGCTCCCCATCCCGCCGCTCACGCAACACACCTATCCGCATGGATCGTTCTCCCTTCGCGTTTCCGGGCGATGGATCCGCAAGTTTTTCCCCGCGGCGACGCAACGTCCGACCATGCCTCAGGCCCCCGCCCGATGTCCACGATCCTTCCACCTGAAACAACGGAACCCGAAGCCAGGTTTGCCTATTGAGTGACCACACGCCGTCTCGCTTCGATCGATCGGAGTTGGACGCCGCACAGAAACGGTCTGGAGGACTCGCCGTGACGACCTTCCTGCGTACCCTTGCCCTCACCGCCATCGCCGTCGGCGCCATCGCCTGCGTGCCTCAGGATGGCGGCAACTCCGGCTACGGCAACTCCGGCTACGGCAACTCCGGCTACGGCAATGGCGGCGGCTATCAAACCGGCCAACGCGATCGCAACGCCAATTCCTGCCGCCGCGCCAACAACGGCGAATGCGACGAAGGCCGCTACGGCGGCTCCAACAGATGTGACGACGGCACCGACACCAATGACTGCCGGCGCTATGCCGGCCGCGATCAGGACCGCGACCGCGGCAACAGCTGCCGCCGCGCCTTCAACGGCGTCTGCGACGAAGGCCAATACGGCGGCACCAACAAATGCGACGACGGCACCGACACCGCCGATTGCCGCGGTGGGCAACAGGGCGGCTACAGCCGGCGCAGCAACAACGACGACCAGCCGTTCGGCGGCCTGTTCGGCAACTAGCCGGGCCTTCTTTCCGCCACGCCTGGCGGCAGACGGCCAGCTGCCGCCTGCCCCTGGCCGTTGTCCACGGTCCTTCCACCCGAAACAACGGAACCCGGAGAGGGGGTTGCTCCTTGTTTTCGGCGCCGCATCGCCGGGCATCCGGCGCGGCCGCCGACAAACTTCGAGGAACCGCCCTTGTCCAGCTTCCTGCGCACCCTTGCCCTGACCGCCGTCGCCGTCGGCGCCATCGCCTGTGTCCCCCAGGACGGTTCCTACGGCGGCAGTTACAACGACGGCTACAGCGGCGACGGCGGCTATAGCGACGGCGGCTACACCCGCATCGACAACCGCAATCGCGGCGACCGCAACGACCGCGCCAACAGCTGCCACCGCGCCTATGATGGCGAGTGCGACGAGGGCCGCTACGGCGGCAGCAATCGCTGCGACGACGGCACCGACACGGCCGACTGCCGCGGCTATGCCAGCCGCGACCGCGACCACGGCCCGAACAGCTGCCGCCGCGCCAATAACGGCGTCTGCGACGAAGGCCGCTACGGCGGCACCAACCGCTGCACCGACGGCACCGACACCAACGACTGCAGCCGGGGCGGCAACCGCCGCGGCAACAACAACGGCTGGCCGTTCGATTGACGGCCCAGGCGTGGCGGAGAGCACTTTTCCGCCACGCTCGGCCCCACATGGCCGCGCCGTCGCCACGATCACCCCGCAAGGTCGGGCCCTGCGACCGATCCTGAAGGGGGACCCGCATGACACCGATCCGCCTCGCCTTGCCGGCCTTCGCGGCCGCGGCGTTCCTGGCCATGCCGGCCTTCGCCGCCGAGCCGCTGGCGCTGAAGCGCGTGCTGCTGTCGACCGGCGGCGTCGGCTATTTCGAGTACGAGGCCAAGGTCACCGGCAACGAGACCCTGGACTTGGCCGTGCCGCTCGACCAGGTCGACGACGTGATGAAGAGCATCGTCGTCTATGACGACAAGGGCGGCATCGGCGAGATCAGCCTGCCCGGGCGCGAGCCGCTGGCCGCCGCCTTCCGCGAGATGCCGTTCGGGCCGGAGGCGCTGGCCTCCCCCGCCGACCTGCTGAACGCGCTGCGCGGCGCCGAGGTTCGGGTCGAGGGCGCCCGCGGCGTCTCCGGCCGCATCCTGTCGGTGGTGCCCGAGACGGCGAAGGACAAGGACGGCGCCGAAATCACCCGCCACCGGGTCAGCCTGATGACCACGGGCGGGGTGCGCCAGTTCCTGCTGGAGGAGGCGGACGGGCTGCAATTCGCCGACCCGGCGCTGCAGGCCAAGCTGGATGCGGCGCTGGCCGCGCTGGCCCGCGATTCGGCCAAGGACCGGCGGACCCTGGCGATCCGCGCCACCGGCGACGGTGAGCGCACGCTGCGCGTCGGCTATGTCGTCGCGGCGCCGCTGTGGAAGACCAGCTACCGCCTGACCCTGGCCGCCGATCCGAAAGCGGAGACGGCGGCGCTGCAGGGCTGGGCGGTGCTGGAGAACATGAGCGGCGCCGATTGGGACAGGGTCGACCTGACCGTCGTCTCCGGCAACCCGGTCACCTTCCGCCAAGCGCTGTACCAGAGCTACACCGTGGCGCGGCCGGAGGTGCCGGTCGAGGTGGCGGGCCGCGTGCTGCCGCCGGTCGACGAGCGGGCCCGCGATGCCGACGGCGACGCGCTGGGCCGCGCTGCGGCGGGAGCCGCCCCGCCGGCGCCGGTGATGCGGATGATGGCGGCGCCGGAGGGCGAGGTGGCGGTCGCGGATCAGATCAGCAGCTCTCCGCAGCAATACGCCAAGGTCACCGCCGCCGAATCGGGCGAGACCGCGACCCAGGTCACCTTCCGCCTGCCGGAGCCGGTGACCGTCGCCGCCGGACATTCCCTGCTGGTGCCGATCATCGACCGCGAGATCCCGGCCGGCCAGGTCGACCTGTATCTGCCGGACACCGAACCGAAGCACCCGCTGGCCGCGGTCGACCTGAAGAATGACGGCCAGACCGGCCTGCCGCCGGGCGTGCTGACCCTGTACGAGCGCGGCGCTGACGGCGTGTCCTATGTCGGCGACGCCCGGCTGGGGGCGCTGCCGGCCGGCGAAAGCCGGCTGCTCAGCTTCGCCGTCGACCAGAAAGTGACGGTCGACCGCGAGGACAAGCGCGACGATACCCTGGCCCGCGCCCGCATCGTCGACGGGGTGCTGGAGCTGACCACCACCCAGCGCGCCAGCGTCAGCTACGCCGTCACCGGCGCCGCCGGCGAGGACCGCACCGTGCTGCTGCAGACGCCGCGCTACGAGGGCTGGACCCTGACCGAGCCGGCGCAAGGCCCAGGGAAGAAGGGGGTGGAGATCGTCGCCGGCCAGTACCGCATCCGCCAGGCGGTGGCCGCCGGCAAGACCGAGAAAGTGACGGTGACGCAGGAGCAGCCGCTGGCGCAGAGCATCGACCTGGCCGACGATGCCGACGACCAGATCGCCGCCTGGGCCGAGGACCGCACCCTGCCGGCCAAGGTGCGCCAGGCGATGGCGGAGCTGGCCGGCCAGCTGGCGGTGATCCGCGACCACGAGGCCGACGCCGAGCGGCTGGAGCAGCGCCAGGGCGAGATCGGCCAGGAGCAGGCGCGGCTGCGCCAGAACATCGGCGCCGTGCCGAAGGACAGCGACCTGTTCCAGCGCTATCTCGGCAAGCTGAACGACAGTGAGAGCGAGCTGGAGCAGGTCGGTGCCGACCTGGCCAAGGCGCGCAAGGCGACCGATGCCGCGCGGACCCAGTTCCGCCAGTCGGTGCGCAAGCTGAACATCTGACGCGAGTCCTTTAGCCCCCTCCTTCCTCGTCATCCCCGCGAAAGCGGGGATCTCGCGCCGGCTTGAGACAGATTCCCGCTTTCGCGGGAATGACGGCAAAGGGAAGGGCTGTTGTGCCGAAGGGTCTTACCGCCGGGCCCATTCCCTCCACCCCTCCTGACAGGATGCTGTCAGGAGGGGTGTCGTACTGTCTCCTCATCGATGGCCCGGCAAAGGGCCTCACGGATGGAGAGACACCGATGGCCTTCGTCACCGAGATCGTGCTGTTCCGGGCCCGGCCGGGCATCGCGCCCGAGACCGCGGTCGAGACCGTGGTCGAGGCGGCGGAGGGCAGCCGCCCGGCGATCGGCGGGACGGTCGGCGCCGACGCCGGCCGCTGCATGCAGGTCATCGACGGGCCGGGCGTTCGGCTCTATCACTGCGGGAGCCGTTCCCTCTGACCCTGCCGCCTGCCTCTTCGGCGGGCCTCCCGCCGATGCGCCGAGCCGACCGCCTGATCCAGATCCTGCTGTTGATGCGCGGCCGCAGCCTGGTCACGGCGCAGCAGCTGTCGCAGGTGCTCGAGGTCTCGGAGCGCACGGTCTACCGCGACATGGCGGACCTGCTGGCCAGCGGCGCGCCGATCGACGGCGAGGCCGGCGTCGGCTACCGGCTGCGCCGCGGCTTCGAGCCGCCGCCGGTGCAGTTCACCGCCGAGGAGCTTCTGGCGCTGAGCCTTGGCGCCCGCATGGTCGCGGCCTGGACCGACCCGGCTCTGGCCCGCGCCGCCGGCAACGCCGCGCGCAAGATCTCCGGCGTGCTGCCGGAGGCCAGCGCCGCCTCGCTCGACGAGGTGCCGATCCACGCGCCGGGCCGCCGCCCCTACCCGCTGGAGCTGATGGAGCCGATCCGCCTGGCGATCGCCGAGCGGCACAAGCTGCGGCTGCACTACAGCGCGCCGGAGGCGACCAGCGAGCGGATCGTGCATCCGCTCGGCCTGTTCTTCTGGGGCAACCGCTGGACCGCCACCGCCTGGTGCGAGCTGCGCCAGGATTTCCGCAGCTTCCGCCTCGACCGGATCGACACGCTGGAGACGCTGGAGGAGCGGTTCGAGCCGGTCAGCGGCCGCACCCTCGAGGACTACCTCAGCCGCGAGCGCGAGTGGCGCGAGGCGGAGGAACTGAAGGCGGCGACCTCGCGTTCCGTTTCCTAGAGGCCGCCGACCCGCGGCCGAACGAACCGGAGGCGTCGCGTGCGCTACATCCTGCTCTGGCTGCTCGGGATCCCGATCCCGCTCCTGATCCTGATCTGGCTGTTCTTCCGCTGACCGGCGCGGTTCAGCCGGCGTCGCCCGGAATGGCGATGCCGGCCGACCGCAACGCTGCCCCGAGCTCGTCGCCGCTGAAGGGCTTGGCCAGCACCGCAACCCGGGCGAGATCCTTGAACTGGTCGCGCACGGCGCCCTCGCCCTGGCCGCTGGCGATGACGACCGGCAGGGATGGGTGCAGCGCCCGCATCTCGCGGACCAGCACGTCGCCGCCATAGTCCGGCAGGCCGAGATCGACCACGGCGCCATCGAAGCCGCCGGCGACCAGACGCAGCTTGTTCAGGGCCTCGGTCGCCGAGCCTGCGGTCTCCGCCTTGAAGCCCAGCTCCTCCAGATTGTCGACGACCAGCATCTGCAGCAGCGGCTCGTCCTCCACCAGCAAGATGCGCCGTGCCCCCGACTGCCGGTCGAGGACATCGCGCAGCTTGGTGGCGAGCGCCGCATAGGTGAAGGGCTTGGTGATCAGTTGCACCCCGGGATCCAGCCTGCCGTCATGGACGATGGCGTTGCGGGCGTAGCCGCTGGTGAACAGGACCTTGAGGTCGCCGCGGATCCGCCGCGCGGCCTCGGCCAGCTGGCGCCCATTCATCCCACCCGGCAGGCCGACATCGGTGAACAGCAGGCTGATCTCCGGATGCTGCTCGATCACCTTCAGCGCAGTCTTGCCTTCCGGCGCCTCGAGCACCGTATAGCCGAGCTCGCGCAGGATGCCGGTGGTGTGGCTGCGGACATCGCCGTCATCCTCCACCACCAGGATCGTCTCGGCATGGAAGGCACCCGGCGCCTTCACGACGACCTCCGGCTCGGCCCGGAGCTCGGTCGAATGGAAGCGGGGCAGGTAGATCTTCACCGTCGTCCCCTCGCCGGGCTCGCTGTAGATCTTCACATGGCCGCCCGACTGCTTGACGAAGCCGTAGACCTGGGACAGGCCGAGGCCGGTGCCGTGCCCGACATCCTTGGTGGTGAAGAACGGCTCGAAGGCGCGCGCCACGACATCCTTGCCCATGCCGATGCCGCTGTCGGTGACCGCCACCACGACATATTGGCCGGGCACCACCTCCGCCTGGGAGGCGGCATAGCCTTCATCCAGATAGGCGTTGGCGGTTTCGATGGTCAGCCGGCCGCCATCGGGCATCGCGTCGCGTGAATTGACCGCGAGGTTGAGGATCGCGACCTCGATCTGGTTCGGATCGGCATGGACCAGCCACAGCCCGCCGGCCAGCACGGTCTCGACCGCGATCTGCTCGCCGATCGTGCGGCGCAGCAGGTCCGACATGCCCGCGATCAGCCGGTTGGTATCGGTCGGCTTCGGATCGAGCGGCTGCTGCCGGGAGAAGGCCAGCAGCCTCTGGGTCAGCGATGCCGCGCGCTGGGCGCCGCGCATGGCCTGGTCGGCCGCGCGCTCGAGGGCGGGGGCGCTCTGCTGCGGCTGGCGCAGATGCCGCTGCACGGTTTCCAGATTGCCGATGATGACGGTCAGCAGGTTGTTGAAGTCGTGGGCCACGCCGCCGGTGAGCTGGCCGATGCCTTCCATCTTCTGCGCCTGCCGCAGCGCCCCTTCGGCGCGCTCGCGCTCGGCCGCCTCGGTCCGCAGCCGCTCATTGGCCATGGTCAGCTCGGCGGTCCGCTCGACCACCTTGGCCTCGAGCAGCTGCTCGCTCTCGCGCAGCGCCGCCTCGGACCGGGTCCGCCGCTCGATCTCGACCTGGGCGGCGCGGTACAGCCGGGCCTTGTCGATCGCGATCGCCGCCTGGGTGGCGATGCCGGCAACCAGCCGCTCCGCCCGCTCATCGAACCTGCCGGGCTCCGGATGGCCGAAGAACAGGCCGCCCAGCACCTCGCCGGATTGCGAGACGACCGGCGCCGCGAGATAGCTGCAGACCGGCAGATGGCCCTCCGGCATGCCCTCGTAGGGCGCGTTCCGGCCGTAGCGGGGATCGCGGGTGATGTCGTCCGACCGGACCATGCCCTCGCCGCGGAAGGTCGGCCCGAACACCGCGGTGTTGCGCGGCATGGGGAAGCGGGAGAAGGCCTCTCGCGACACGCCGGACAGGGTGTAGAGCGTGTAGGATTCGCCGTCGTCGGCGACCACGTTGTAGAAGAACGACCCGAAGGCCGCGCCGGACAGCTCGGTGGCGGCGTCGGTGACGATCTGCACCGCGCGCTCCAGGTCCAGCTCCGCGGCGATCGCCGTGCCGACGGCGTTCAGCCTCTCCTGGGTTCTCGCCTCCTCCTCAAGCACCCGGGCACTCTCGCGCCGGATCGCCGCCAGGCGGAGATTGGCATCGACCCGCGCCAGCAGCTCGCGGGCCGAGAAGGGCTTGGTCAGGTAATCGTCGGCGCCGGAGCGGATGCCCTCGACCTTCGCCTCGTCGCCGGCCCGGGCGGACAGCAGCAGCACGGGAATGTCGCGCAGCTGCGGATCGCCGCGGACCTCCTGCAGCAGGCCGAAGCCGTCCAGCTTCGGCATCATCACATCCGACAGGATCAGGTCGGGCTTCGCCGCGCGGACGGCCGCCAGCGCCTCCTCGCCGTTGCCGGCAGTCTCGACCCGGTATCCGGCCGACCGCAGCAGCCGCTTCAGATAGTGGCGCATGTCGCCATTGTCGTCGACCACCAGCACCAGGCTGCGCTCGGCACCGGGGACCTGAATCGGCGCCGCCAGATCCTCCGCGGCCGGGCTCGGCGGCGTCTCGGCCGGCGCGGCGCCGGGCGACAGCCAGGTCATGGCCTCGTCGACATACGCCTGGGCCCGCAGGCCGGTCGAGGCCAGCGACCGGGCGCCGCCGATCCGCTCCGGCGCCAGATGGCCGGTGCCGAAGGGAATCCGCACGGTGAAGGCGGAGCCGCGGCCGAGCTCGCTGTCCACCCGCACCTCGCCGCCATGCAGCTTCACCAGCTCCTGCACCAGCGCCAGGCCGATGCCGCTGCCCTCGAAGGACCGGCCGCGCGCGCCCTCGATGCGGCGGAACCGCTCGAACAGATGCGGCAGCTCCTCCGCCGGGATGCCGGTGCCGGTGTCGGCGACCACAACCTCGGCGAAGCGTCCGTCGCGCGACGGGCGGACCGTGACCGAGATCTCGCCGTCGAAGGTGAACTTCAAGGCGTTGGACAGGAGGTTGAGGACGATCTTCTCCCACATCTCGCGGTCGATGAAGACCGGCTCGGGCAGTGCCGGGCCGTCGACCGTGAGGCGGAGACCGGCGCGGTCGGTCGCCGAGCGGAAGGTCGAGGCCAGCTCGGCGGTGAGCTTCGCCAGGTCGGTCGGCTCGTAGCTGGCCTCGACCCGGCCGGCCTCCATCCGCGAGAAGTCGAGCAGCGTGTTCACCAGCTTCAGCAGCCGGACCGAGTTCCGGTGCGCCACCTCGACCAGGGCGCGGTCGGGGGCCGGCACGTCCGGCTCCGGCGCGGCGAGCAGATCCTCCAGCGGCCCCATCATCAGGGTCAGCGGGGTGCGGAACTCGTGGCTGACATTGGAGAAGAAGGTGGTCTTGGCGCGGTCGATCTCCGCCAGCGCCTCGGCCCGCCGCTTCTCCTCCTCATAGGCCTGGGCGTTGGCGGTGCTGGCCGCGATCTGGCCCGCGGCGAGGGTCAGGAAACCGCGATAGTCGTCGTCGAACAGGCGGAACGGGCTCAGGCCGGCCACCAGCACCCCCGCCCGCCCGGTCTCGCCTGCGGCGGGGATCGGGACCAGCACGGCCCGGATCGGCGGCTGTTGCCATTCGCCGGACGGAAAAGCCGTGCCGGCCGGCAGATCGACCAGGACATGGCGGTCCGGCTGGCGCAGGACATCGGCGATCGGCCAAAGCGCCGAAGCGCCCGCGTCGATCATGTCCGGCGCCGCCGGATGGCTGGGGGCGATGCCGCTGAGCCCGGCCAGCCGCACGTCGTCGGCCTCCGGCTCCGCCATATAGATCAGGGCGAAGGGCAGGTCGCGGCGGTTCGCCTCGAGCGCCAGGGCGCTGCGTTCGCAGGCCTCCTGCCAGGTCCGCGCATCCGCGGTGCTGGCTGCCAGGTCGCGCAGCAGGGCCAGCTGGCGCTCGCTCAGCACCCGCTGGGTGTCGTCGGTGTTGGCGCAGATGATGCCGCCGGTGCTGCCGTCGTCGTTCGGGACCGGGCTGTAGGAGAAGGTGTAGTAGGTCTCCTCCGGATAGAAGTTGCGCTCCATGATCAGGAGCTGCTGCTCGACATAGGTGCCCTCGTCGTCGGCCAGCGCCGCGGCCAGCATCGGCCCGATCTCGGCCCAGATCTCGCGCCACACGGCCGCCGTCGGCTGGCCCAGCGCCAGGGGGTGCTTGCCGCCGATGATCGACTTGTAGGGATCGTTGTAGAAATAGATCAGCTCCGGCCCCCAGCCGATCCAGATCGGCTGGCGCGAGGTCAGCATGATCCGGATCGCCGTCTTCAGGCTCTGCGGCCAACGCTCCGGCGGCCCCAGCGGCGTCGCGGCCCAGTCATGGGCGCGGATGCGCTGCCCCATCTCGCCGCCGCCCCTGAGGAAGTCGGGAGTGGGCACAAGCCCGCCCGCCGCCGCATCGCCCGCCTGATTCACCGCCGCCTCGACGGAATTCTCGACCCGCCGCAGCATAGTCCGGCATCGGGTCGAAGCGGCTAAGAAAATCGACCGGTGTCAGCGCCGCTTCGACAATGACCATCGCCTTGCACCATGGAGAAACCATAGGTTCCGAGGGCCTTCGACGCCCGCGGTTATCTTTTGTTATGAAATGCCCATGATGGCTGCATCCGTTCTTCGGCGGCGGCTATCGGCCCGTTCCGGTGACCGGCGTCCGTCCGGCCGTTCATCGAAATACCGCAAGCCCGACAAATGTGATAAAAAACCCCGACAGTGAGCGTGACGTTTGCGGCGGCGGGGCATGGACTGGGCGAACGCAATCCTCAAGGCCGTGCAGCGCATCTACGATGCCGTGACGTCGCCGGATGCCTGGCCCGGTGCGATCGAGGCGATCGCCGCTGCGGCCGACGGGCAGCGCGGATCGCTGTTGGTCGAAGACCGATCGCAGCGGCACGCCGATATGATGATCGGCTGGCGCTGGGACCCCGCCCATCTGCGACGCATGTCGGCACCGGGCGCCCCACGGACCGCACCATGGGCGGCCAGGCTGCCGCTCGGCCGGGCCGTGCGCAGCCTGGAGCTGAAGCCCGAGCGCGATTTCATCCGATCGGAGTTCTACAACGAGGTAGTCCGCCCCAACGGCGACTTCCACGGCGTCGTGGCGCTGGTGCGGCAGACGCCGACCCACAGCAGCTACGTCGCCGTCCGCCGGGTCCTGGGCGCGCCGGATTTTACCGACCGAGACGTCGCGGCATTTCAGGCGATCCTGCCCCACCTCACCCGCGCGCTGGAGCTCCGCCGGTCGCTGGGCGTCGCCGACCCCCGCTTTGCCGACCTGCGCTTCGACGACGCGATGGCCGTGCTCGACCGGATCGATTTCGGGCTGATCCTCTGCGATGCCGAGAGCCGGCCCGCCTATCTCAACCGGCGGGCAGACGCGCTCGTCGCCCGTCCCGACGGGCTGTCGGTCGGGCCGGGCGGCATCACCGCGGCGCTGCCGGAGGAGACCCGCCGACTGCGGCGTGCCGTGGCCATGGCGGCGGCCGGCACCGCGCCCCCCGGCATCGACGCCGCGGTCCGCGCCGCGACCGCAGGGACCCGGATGCGGCTGTCGCGCCCATCCGGAGCACAGGCCCTGCTGCTGACCGTGATCCCGGTCCGCCAGACCGGGTTCGGAGACCGCGGGGCACAATCCCGGGTGGCGATCTTCATCGTCGATCCGGAGCATGATGCGGCCCCCGCCGCCGCCCTGCTGCAGGAGCTGTTCGGGCTGACGGCGGCGGAGGCCGGCTTTGCCGTCGAGATCGCTCGCGGCGACGGCATCCAGGCCGCGGCCCGGCGCCGGTCGATCTCGGACACCACCGCCCGCACTCATCTGTCCCACATCTTCGAGAAGACCGGCACCCGGCGGCAGGCGGAGCTGGCCCGCCTGCTGGTGCAATGCAGCCTGCCGGCACCGCCGCCCGACTGAGCGGCGGCCTTACTCCGCCGCCAGCTTCGGCGCGGCCGGGGTGCGCAACGTCGCCAGCAGTTCGGCCTCGCGTGCCTTGGCCTTGTCGCGGTTCTCGTCCTTGATGTGGCCATAGCCGCGGATCTGCTCCGGCACCCGGGCGATGGCGACGCAGACGGCATGGGTGTCCGGTCCCAGCCGGGCCAGCAGCTCCGCCACCACCGCCTCGTAATCGGTGATCAGCTGCCGCTCTGTCTTGCGCTCCTCGGTGCGGCCGAACGGGTCGAGGACGGTGCCGCGCAGCCGCTTCATCCGCGCCAGCAGCTTGAAGGCCTTGAGCATCCACGGGCCGAAGGCGCGCTTCTTGAGATGGCCTGTGTCCGGATCCTTCTCGGAGAAGGCGGGCGGCGCCAGGTGGAACTGCAGCGTGTAGTCGCCCTCGAACTGCGCCTCGATCTGCTTCAGGAAGCTGCCGTCGGTGTACAGCCGGGCGACCTCGTACTCGTCCTTGTAGGCCAGGAGCTTGTAATAGTTCCGGGCCACCGCGTCGGTCAGGTCCTCGCGGCCCAGCTTCGCTTCCGCGGCGCGCACCTTGTCGACCAGCGCCGTGTAGCGCGCGGCATAGGCGGCGTCCTGATAGGCGGTCAGTTGCTCGATCCGGCGGGCGATCGCCTCGTCCAGCGTCTGCGACAGCCGGTGCTGCTGCTCCTGCGGCGGCGTGGCCAGCCGCTCGACCCCGGCGAGGTCGTGGGCGGCGCGGCGGCCCCACAGGAAGGCGGCCTTGTTCATGGCGACCGCCGTGCCATTCAGCTCGATCGCCCGTTCCAGCGCCTCGTGCGACACCGGCACCAGCCCCTTCTGCCAGGCGTAGCCGAGCATGAACAGGTTGGTGGCGATGCTGTCGCCGAGCAGCGCGGTGGCCAGGCGGGTGGCGTCGACCGTGTCCAGCAGCTTCGGGTCACCGCCGTTCTTGGCCACCGCCTCCAGCATCGACTTGCCGGGGATGACGAAGTCCGGGTTGCGGGTGAAGGCGCCGGTGATGGTCTCGTGGCTGTTCACCACCTGCCGGGTCAGGCCCGGATGGATCTTCGACTGCGCCTCGCCCGAAGCGGCCACGACCAGGTCGCAGCCCAGCATCAGCCTGGCGCCGCCGGCGGCGATGCGCACGGCGTGGATCTCCTCCGGCGTCCGGGCGATGCGGACATGGCTGACCACGGCGCCGCCCTTCTGGGCCAGCCCGGCCTGGTCGAGCACCGAGACGCCCTTGCCCTCGAGATGCGAGGCCATGCCCAGCAGCGCGCCGATGGTGATGACGCCGGTGCCGCCGATGCCGGTGATCATGATGCCGTAGGGCTGGTCCAGCGACGGCAGCTCAGGCTCCGGCAGCGCCGGGAACAGGTCGGCCTTGCCCTCCGCCGCCGGCTTCGGCTTGCGCAAGCTTCCGCCCAGCACCGAAACGAAGGACGGGCAGAAGCCGTTGACGCAGGAATAATCCTTGTTGCAGCTGGACTGGTCGATCGCCCGCTTGCGGCCGAACTCGGTCTCCACCGGCACGACGGACAGGCAGTTCGAGACCTTCGAGCAGTCGCCGCAGCCCTCGCACACCGCCTCGTTGATGACCACCCGGCGGGCCGGATCCTCCATCAGGCCGCGCTTGCGGCGGCGGCGCTTCTCGGCGGCGCAGGTCTGGTCGTAGATCATCACCGAGACGCCGGGCGTGTCGCGCAGCCGCTGCTGGACATGGTCGAGCTCGTCGCGGTGCTCGACCGGCACGCCTGCGGGCAGCAGCTTGCTCTGCGTCCCCGCCTCGCCATAGATCTCCGGCCGGTCGGTGACCACGACCAGGGTCTTGACGCCCTCGGCCTTCAGCTGGGCCGCGATCATCGGCACGGTCAGGGTGCCGTCCACCGGCTGGCCGCCGGTCATCGCCACGGCGTCGTTGAACAGGATCTTGTAGGTGGCGTTGACGCCCGCGGCCAGCGCCGCGCGGATGGCCAGGCTGCCGGAGTGGAAATAGGTGCCGTCGCCGAGATTGACGAAGACGTGCTTGGTGTCGGTGAACGGCGCCTGGCCGATCCAGGCCGCGCCCTCGCCGCCCATCTGGCTGAAGGTCTCGGCTTTGCGGTCGGGCATCCAGGTCGCCATGTAGTGGCAGCCGATGCCGGCCAAGGCGCGGCTGCCCTCCGGCACCCGGGTCGAGGTGTTGTGCGGGCAGCCGGAGCAGAAGAACGGCACCCGGTCGACCGCAGCCTTGACGATCTTCTTCTGGCCCTCGCGCTCCTCCAGGTAGCGGACACGCTCGGCCAGGCCGGGATGGTCGAGGTATTTCAGCAGGCGCTTGCCGATGGCGACCGCGATCTGGGCCGGAGTCAGCTCGCCGGTCGAGGGCAGGATCCAGTCGCGCTTCTCGTCGAACTTGCCGACGATCACCGGCCGCTTGTCGGCCTGCCAGTTGTACAGCTGTTCCTTCAGCTGATTCTCGATCAAGGCCCGCTTCTCCTCGACGACGATCAGCTCGTCAAGGCCTTCGGCGAAGGCGCGCACCCCATTCGGCTCCAGCGGCCAGGGCATGCCAACCTTGTAGATGCAGATGCCGAGCTCGGCCGCCAGCGCCCGGTCGATGCCGAGGTCGTCCAGCGCTTGGCGCGTGTCGAGATAGGATTTGCCAGTGGTGACGATGCCGAAGCGGTGCCGGCCGCCGCTGTCATAGACCAGCCGGTCGAGCTTGTTGGCGCGGGCGAAGGCGAGCGCGGCGTACAGCTTGTCGCGCATCAGCCGCTCCTCCTGCACCAGCGGCGGGTCGGGCCAGCGGATGTTCAGGCCGCCGGGCGGCATCGCGAAGTCTTCCGGCAGCACGATGTTGACCCGGTTCGGGTCGACATGCACCGAAGCCGAGCTGTCGACATTCTCGGCGATGGTCTTGAAGCCGACCCAAAGGCCGGAATAGCGGCTCATCGCCCAGCCATAGAGGCCGTAATCCAGGATCTCCTGGACATTCGTCGGGTTCAGCACCGGCATCATATGGGCGATGAACGCATGCTCGGACTGGTGCGGTACGGTCGAGGATTTGCAGGCATGGTCGTCGCCGGCCAGGGCCAGGACACCGCCGAACTGCGAGGTGCCGGCGAAATTGGCGTGCTTGAGCACGTCGCCGGTGCGGTCGACGCCCGGGCCCTTGCCGTACCAGATGCCGAACACGCCGTCATGCTTCGCGCCGGGCCACAGCCCGACCTGCTGGCTGCCCCAGACCGCGGTGGCACCCAGGTCCTCGTTCAGCCCGGGCTGGAACTCGATGTTCTGCTTCTGCAGGAACTTGCGCGCCGACCACAGCGCCTGGTCGTAGCCGCCGAGCGGCGAGCCGCGATAGCCAGAGATGAAGCAGGCGGTGTTCAGCCCGGCGGCTTCGTCGCGCCGGCGCTGCATCAAAGGCAGGCGGACCAGCGCATGGATGCCGGTGAGATAGATGCGGCCGGAGTCGAGGGTGTATTTGTCCTCGAGGCTCACGGAAGCAAGCGCCGTTGCCGTCATCGATGCCTCCCGAAAGACCGCCGATCTGTCGCCGCGGCCACTCCAAATAGGTAATCTTATTTCGCTCCGGGGACAATCGCACCCGGCTGTTTCCGGCAAGAAAGCAACGGGAAACCGACAGTATTGCTGTCCTTGATCCAAGATGTCCGGCTTTGCCGAAAACGCGACGGAAACGAACCCGATCGGGCGCGTGCGACACCGTCGGGGGTGACGGATCGGCCTTGTGTCCCTAGATAGGTCGGGCGGCCGGGCCCGGCCGCGCGACCTCCGGTGGATCCATGGCCGACGAAGAGAACAGTTTCGGCGGACGCCTTCGCCGCTACGCCCGCGTCTCCGGAGCCATGGGCGGTCTCGCCGCCCGGGTGGCGGGCGAGCGCTATCTCGGCCTCAAGGTCGACCGCGAGGCGCATGCCAACGATCTGCGGGCGGCGCTGGGCGGGCTGAAGGGCCCGCTGATGAAGGTGGCGCAGATGCTGTCCACCATCCCCGAGGCGGTGCCGAAGGAATATGCGCAGGAGCTGCAGCAGTTGCAGGCCGATGCGCCGTCGATGGGCTGGCCCTTCGTCAAGCGCCGGATGGCAAGCGAGCTGGGCCAGGCTTGGCAGAGCCGGTTCCAGAGTTTCGAGCACGAAGCGGCGGCCGCGGCCTCGCTGGGCCAGGTGCACAGGGCGGTCGGGCCCGATGGCCGACTCCTGGCCTGCAAGCTGCAATACCCGGACATGCAGTCGGCGGTCGAGGCCGACCTGAAGCAGTTGAAGCTGATCCTCGGCATCTTCGAGCGCTACGACAAGACCGTCTCCACCAAGCAGATCCACGCCGAGATCTCGGAACGGCTGCGCGAGGAGCTGGATTACGCGCTCGAGGCCCGGCACTCGCAGCTCTACGCCGAGATGCTGGCGAAGGAGCCGAACGTGCATGTGCCGGAGGTGGTGCCGGAGCTGTCGACCAGGCGGCTGCTGACCACCACCTGGCAGGACGGCCAGAAGATCCTGACCTTCGTCGAGGGCAGCGAGGAGCAGCGGGCCCAGCTGGCGCTGAACATGTTCCGGGCCTGGTACGTGCCGCTCTACTATTACGGCGTGATCCACGGCGACCCGCATCTCGGCAACTACTCGGTGCGGCCGGACGATTCGATCAACCTGATGGATTTCGGCTGCGTCCGGTTGTTCCCGCCCAGCTTCGTCGGCGGGGTGATCGAGCTGTACCGGGCGCTGGAGACCAATGACCGCGACCGCGCGGTCGCCGCCTACAAGACCTGGGGCTTCAAGAACATGACCAACGAGCTGGCCGATGTGCTGAACGTCTGGGCCGGCTTCCTGTACGGCCCGATCCTGGAGAACAAGGTCCGGCTGATCGGCGAGGCCAAGAATGGCGTCTATGGCCGCGAGACCGCCGAGCAGGTGCACAAGGAGCTGCGCCGGGTCGGCGGGATCGAGGTGCCGCGCGAATTCGTGTTCATGGATCGGGCGGCGCTCGGCCTCGGCTCGGTCTTCATTCACCTCAGGGCCCGGGTGAACTGGCACACGCTGTTCAACGAGCTGATCGCCGATTTCGACCAGGCCACCCTGGCCAAGCGGCAGGCCGCGATCCTGAAGAAGCACGGCCTGACGCCCCCGGTGGCGGGCGCCTGACGCCGATGGCGCCGGACGAGCTGGCGGCTCTGCGGCAGGACTGGACCGAGGGCGGTCGCCTCGTGCTCCAGGACGATGCGAACGGCGGTGACCACGGCATCGTGCCATCACTGGGTCGTGCGGCTGATCGACGGCGACATCGCGGATGACGAGCGGGACGGCATCCTGTCGCTGGTCTATCACAGCGTGAATTTCGACATTCCTTTCGCCGCCACCAAGGGCGTGCGGAACGAGCTCCTGTACGTGGTCCGGATGAAGCTCAAGGATCCCGCCTGGCGGCGGTTTCCCCAGGAGCCCGGGGCGGAGGAAGGCTGAGCGGGGCTTTGCCTCTCCGCTTGCGAGATTCCCAACATCGTCATTGCGAGCGCAGCGAAGCATCCAGGGCCGCTCGCACCAGCCCCTGGATTGCTTCGCCGGCTTCGCCTCCTCGCAATGACGGCGAGAAATGGGCGCCCTCTCAGGCCGTCCCCACCCTTCAGTTCGCCGACGGCCCTGCCTTGGGGACCTGCTGGCCTTGCGGCGGCGTCGGCCCGCCCGGGTAGAATTTCGAGGCGGGATTGGCCTGCATGAAGTCATAGACCACCATGCCGAGCGGGCGCTTCTGCCGCTCGGATGGCAATTGCTGCCACGGCACGACCTCGCGCAGGGCCGCCAGCGCCGCGGTCGGCACCGTTCCGAAGTTGCGCCCGGGAGTCTGGACCCTTCGCACCTCCATCCAGAAGCTTCCCATCAGCAGGTCCTGTGCCAGGAGCTGGAAGGACAGGTCGACGGCGTCGCGGGCCCGCTGGGTCTTGAGGCGGGTTTCCGCCTGCAGGTCTTCGACCGTGGCGACAATGGCCTGTCCGGCCGGCGCGGCCGGCGTGCCCATGGCCGACAATTCCAGCCAGAGATCGGTCGGCAGGTAGCCGTCCCGGCCTGGCGCCTGCCTGAGCATGTCGGCGCTGAGGATATCGGCCGGCTTCACCACCGTGAAGAAGGGGTTGCGGAAGCGCTCGATGCGCTGGGCGATCGCCACGTCCATATTGGTCAGCGCGATGGTGAAGGCTTCCACCTGATTGGCGAGCGGATAGGGATCCCAATTGGCGTTGGAGAAGATGTAGCCCGACTTGCCATGGCTGAGCGGGCCGCCCTTGACGTAATATTTCATGAATTGCGGCGTGCTCAGCTCCCATGAGCTTTCCGGCGTCAGGCCGGGCAGAACGGCCGGGTTGTGATCGGACGCGTTGATCGACAGCAGCGTGGTATCGCGCAGATCGGCCCAGGCCTGCCAGGCCGAGCCCTGGCGCTGGCTGGAGGCGCGCATGCTTTCGGGATCCTGGATGATGCGGGCCGGGTCCTCCTCGAAGAGATAGCTGCCCTTGATCATGTCCATGACCCGCGCAGCGTCCCATGTCAGCCATGGATGGGGACGCATCGCCTGAACCTGCGAGGAGATCGGCGTGACGCTGGAATTCATGCCGAGGAGGTCGATGGCGTAGGCGAGGTCCGTCCACTCCAGCAGGCGGCGCGCATCGGCCAGCAGCAGCACGGCCTGGGCCTGGGCATAGGCGTTGGTGCTGATCAGGGCGGCTTCATCGGCGGCGAAGGGCTCCAGCGGCTTCAGGCCGGCCTTGGCAAGAGCGTCGGCGGCCGGCATGCGCACGCCGTGGTAATAGGCATCGCCCTCGCCGACCATGGTCCCCGCGATGTTGCCCATGGTGGGCAGGTCGCCCTCACCGAGCGTCCCGCGCGACTGCACCACCGGGGTGACGCGCGCATTGAGCATGTCGACCAGAATCCGGGTCAGCTGTGGGCTGGCCGCCTCATAGGACATGGTGTTGGCGCGGATGGCCATGATGGCGCGGATCAGCGCCTCCTCGTGCAGTTCCGGGCCGAAACCGGCGGCGACCCCTCTCCTGAAGCGCGCCAGCTGCTGCTCTTTCAGGAGCCTGGTGTTTTCGGGCGTGGTCGGGTCACCCGAAAAGATCACCGTTTCGCGTTGGTCGCCGGCCCCGCGGTTGAACCAGTAGATCGTCACGTTCTCGGCCGCGCCCTGCAGCAGGAGCCCGTACGCATCGGCCGAGCGCTGCAGGGCCTCGTCGCTGAGCTTCACGTTCGCGCCGTCACGGGCGATGGCGATCACCTGCTCGATGGTGAGGTCATGGCCGGTCAGCGTGATCGTCTTGTCCGCGGCCGTCTCGACGATCGCCTGATAAGTCCCCGGCGCTTCAAAGGCGCGGAGGGATTGGGGCGCCAGCAAGAGGGCGAGCATCGTCAACGCGTGTAACAGAAATTTCGTGCAGGCGGAGGCAATCCGATCCGGCATGAACATCTCCCGCTGTCGATGGAAACCTATGGGAACAATTTCACTATATAGAAAAAATGTTTCCTGAAAAGGCTAGGAAATCACTCTTGTCGACAACTTTCGAACCGAAGGACCCAGCCCGACGAAGCCGCACGGCAGCCATGCCGGGCACCGAAACGGTGGATCGGGGGTTGCTTCGGGTAAACAATGGGTCCGAGACCGTCGAGCCCCGGAGGTTCCATGTCCATCCAGCACCTGCTCGTCCCCCTCAGCGGCCATGCCGGCGACGCCGCGGCGCTCGACGCCGCGCTGCGCGTCGCCAAGCGCTTCGACGCCTCGGTCGAAGTGTTGTCGCTGCGGCCCGACCCGCAGCGGGTCCTGGCCTATACCGGGGCCGAGATGGCGGTCGCCACCAGCATGCTGTTGGAGGGGGCGGAGAAGGCCTCGAACGAGGTCGGCGCCCGCAACCGCGCCGTGTTCGAGGCCGCCAAGGCAGCGACCGGCTTCGGCCCCGAGGTGGAGTTCCGCGAGGACACCGGCAGCGAGTCGGCCGCCGTCGGCCATCGCGGCACTGTCGCCGACCTGATCGTGACGCCCGGCCCGGGCCAGGACCCGAACGCCAGCCGGGCGGTGCTGGAGGCGGCGCTGTTCGAGACCGGCCGGGCGGTGCTGATCGTGCCCGGCCCGGTGGCGGAGGATTTCGCCGAGCGCATCCTGGTCGCCTGGGACGGCGGCAAAGAGGCGTCGCGCAGCGTCGCCGCCGCCCTGCCCTTCCTGGAGGCCGCGACGGCGGTCAGCGTCTACACCCGCGACGAGGGCGAGGACCGCTGCACCGCGGCCGAGCTGGTGCGCTATCTCAGCCGCCACGGCGCGCCGGCCAACCGGATCGCCGCGGACGACCCGAAGCAGGGGGTCGACGCCGCCATCCTGGCCGCGGCCCAGCGCGCCAATGCCGGGCTGATCGTCATGGGCGGCTACAGCCACAGCCGGTTCCGCGAGATGATCCTGGGCGGGGTCACCGAGCACATGCTGTTCCACGCCGACCGCCCGGTGCTGATGGCGCATTGACCGGGGATGAGTTGAGGCCGGATCGCACTGCACCAAGGCTGTCACGTGTTGCCTCTCCCGTTTACGGGAGAGGTCGGAGACGCGAAGCGGCTCCGGGTGAGGGCTCTTTGTCGAGGCCCGGGCCAGCCCTCACCCGGTC